>NZ_JAKJSW010000038.1:0-31374 GCF_050337375.1 Vibrio makurazakiensis
GTCCTCACCTTCCCAAGACAAATGTCTATATATGACAATAAAAATAAACCGACGCTGACAAAGCATCGTAAAAATTAACTAATAAGGTTAACTGCGTAATTACTCTTATTAGTTAATCTCAAATCATTTAACAATGTTGAGATCTAATTCCGCTTAAAACAAAAGATGCCCAATCAACGGATTGGGCATCTTTGTATCAGTTACTTAAGCTTAAAGATGCTCTTCTAACCAAGTACGTACAGATTTAAGTGCTTCTGGTAGTGCTTCAACGTCTGTACCGCCCGCTTGAGCCATATCAGGACGACCACCACCTTTACCGCCAACTTGCTCAGCAACCATTTTAACTAGGTCGCCCGCTTTTACCTTGCCGATAAGGTCTTTGGTAACACCAGCAATCAAGCCAACTTTACCGTCTGCTACGTTAGCAATAAGGATGATGCCGCTACCAACTTGGTTCTTAGCATTATCAACCATAGTACGTAGGTTCTTGTTGTCTGCACCTTCAATTGCAGCGACCAGAACTTTAGTACCTGAAATTTCTTCCACTTTGCCCATGATATTTGCGCCTTCAGCAGCAGCCATCTTTTCTTTAAGCAGTTGAATTTCTTTCTCTAAAGATTTCGCTTTCTTAGCTGACTCAGCCAGTTTCTCTTCGTAAGCGTTAGCCTGAGCTTCTACTGCGTCAAGAGCCGCTTCACCCGTTACCGCTTCAATACGACGAATGCCTGCAGCAATACCACCTTCAGAAGTAATCTTGAATAGGCCGATATCACCCGTGTTGCTCGCGTGGATACCACCACAAAGTTCAGTTGAGAAATCACCCATGGATAGAACGCGAACTTCATCATCGTACTTCTCGCCAAACAGTGCCATTGCACCTTTTTCTTTCGCTGACTCGATATCCATGATGTTGGTTTCAATCACATGGTTCTTACGAACTTGTGCGTTAACCAGGCGCTCTACTTCTTTAAGCTGTGCAGGTGTTACGGCTTCAAGGTTAGAGAAGTCAAAACGCAGGTTGTCTGGCTTAACTAAAGAACCTTTCTGAGCAACATGCTCACCTAGAACCTCGCGCAGTGCAGAGTGAAGTAAGTGAGTTGCAGAGTGGTTTAGTGAGATAGCAGCACGGCGCTCAGCGTCAACTGTTGCTTCTACTTTATCGCCCTTAGCAAATACACCTTCAACTAGTTCACCGTGGTGCGCAAATGCGTTACCTAGCTTCTGAGTGTCTTGTACTTTGAAAAGACCCGAAGCTGTTTTTAATGTACCAGCATCACCACATTGACCGCCTGACTCAGCGTAGAATGGTGTCTCTTCAAGGATGATGATTGCTTTGTCGCCTGCTGATAGTGAAGAAACTTCTTCACCGTCAACAAATAGCGCAGAGATTTCACCAGCACCTTCAGTACCGGTGTAACCACAGAACTCAGTGTTCGTGTCAACTTTGATCGTTGCATTGTAATCAGTACCGAACTGACCCGCTTCACGTGCACGCTTACGCTGTGCTTCCATCGCCTTCTCAAAGCCTTCTTCATCGATAGTAAAGTCGCGCTCACGAGCTACATCGTTAGTAAGGTCAGCTGGGAAGCCGTATGTGTCGTAAAGTTTAAATACAGTTTCACCGTCAAGCTCTTTGCCTTCAAGTGCGTCTAATGCGTCGTTAAGGATAACCATGCCACGCTCTAGCGTGCGACCAAAGTTCTCTTCTTCGATGCGAAGTACTTTTTCAACAAGCTCTTGTTGCTTTTTAAGCTCTTCAGCTGCAGAGCCCATCACTTCAGCCAGTACACCCACAAGTTTGTGGAAGAACACGCCTTGTGCACCAATCTTGTTACCGTGACGAACTGCACGACGAATAATACGACGTAGAACGTAGCCACGACCTTCGTTTGAAGGCATTACGCCATCAGCGATTAGGAATGAACAAGAACGGATGTGGTCAGCAATAACGCGTAGCGATTGGTTAGATAAGTCGTCGTGACCAACCACTTCTGCTGTAGCTTTGATTAGCTTTTGGAATACATCAATTTCGTAGTTAGAGTGAACGCCCTGCATGATTGCAGAAATACGTTCAATACCCATACCAGTATCTACAGCTGGCTTAGGTAGCGGTTCCATAGTGCCGTCAGCGTGACGGTTGAACTGCATGAATACGTTGTTCCAGATCTCGATGAAACGGTCACCATCTTCTTCAGGTGTACCAGGGCGGCCGCCCCAAATGTGTTCACCGTGATCGTAGAAGATTTCAGTACATGGACCACAAGGACCTGTGTCACCCATTGTCCAGAAGTTATCAGATTCAAACTTCTTGCCGCCTTCTTTGTCGCCGATACGAACAATCTTGTCAGCAGGAATGCCTACTTTCTTGTTCCAGATATCGAATGCTTCGTCATCTGTCTCGTAAACCGTTACTAACAGGCGATCTTTTGGCAGACCTAGTGTTTCAGTCAGGAACTCCCAAGCAAACCCAATCGCTTCTTCTTTGAAATAATCGCCAAAGCTAAAGTTACCTAGCATTTCGAAGAATGTGTGGTGACGAGCCGTGAAACCTACGTTTTCAAGGTCATTGTGTTTACCACCCGCACGTACACAACGCTGAGCCGTAGTTGCTCGAGTGTAGGCACGCTTTTCGGCACCTAAAAAGCAATCTTTAAATTGGTTCATACCTGCATTAGTGAATAGCAGGGTTGGATCGTTATGTGGAACTAACGATGAACTGTCTACGATTTGGTGTTCTTTGCTCTCAAAGAACTTAAGGAACGCGTTGCGAACCTCATCAGTGCTCATGTACATGCAGCTCTTCCTGAAAATAGTCGAGTTAGAATTTTGCCGTATTGTAGATCATGGTTAAGGCTTCGACTAGTTTTCTTACACAAAAGACACGCTAGGAATAGAAATTGAGATGAAATAAGGGGAATAGTGAGTTTTCTACGAATAATCTATGTAACCGAAATGATATGCGCACACTCAGTTAAACATGAATTTATAAGCTTTGCCCTGTTTCGAGCCTACTTTAAAATATCGTTCAGCCTAAGTCTTTAAAAATAAAAAAGCCCCGCATTAGCAGGGCTTTCAAATATTCAAACTAAAGAGTAATACGCTTTTGCTTATAGCTCTTCTTTTTCAGCTTCTTCTGAATCATTTTCTTCAAGTACAGCCGGAGTTAGCAATAAGTCACGTAACTTTTTGTCGATCTCTAGTGCAATCTCTGGGTTTTCACGAAGGTACTTACAAGAATTAGACTTACCTTGACCAATTTTATCGCCATTGTAGCTGTACCAAGCACCCGCTTTATCAACAAGCTTGTTCTTCACGCCTAGGCCAATTAGCTCACCTTCACGGTTAAAGCCTTGACCATATAGAATTTGCGTTTCAGCTTGCTTAAATGGTGCTGCAATCTTGTTCTTAACAACCTTGATACGCGTTTCGTTACCCACGATCTCATCGCCTTCTTTGATAGAGCCAGTACGACGAATATCAAGACGAACAGATGCGTAGAACTTAAGTGCGTTACCACCCGTTGTTGTTTCTGGGTTACCAAACATTACACCAATCTTCATACGAATTTGGTTAATGAAGATAGCCATACAGTTAGACTGTTTAAGGTTACCTGTTAGCTTACGCATTGCTTGAGAAAGCATACGAGCTTGAAGACCCATGTGGCTATCGCCCATTTCGCCTTCGATCTCAGCTTTAGGTGTTAGTGCAGCAACCGAGTCAATAACAAGAACATCGATAGCACCTGAACGAGCCAGTGCATCACAGATTTCTAGAGCTTGCTCACCAGTATCAGGTTGAGAAACAAGTAAAGCATCGATATCAACACCCAGCTTTTGAGCATAGATAGGGTCTAGCGCGTGTTCTGCATCAACGAATGCACAAGTTTTGCCAACCTTCTGTGCTGCTGCAATAAGCTCTAGAGTTAGAGTAGTTTTACCTGAAGATTCTGGACCGTAAACTTCAACGATACGTCCCATAGGTAAACCACCAGCACCCAACGCCACATCAAGAGATAGTGAACCTGTAGAAATAGTTTCTACATCCATTGTGCGGTTGTCACCTAGACGCATGATAGAACCTTTACCAAATTGCTTTTCAATCTGACCTAAGGCTGCGGCTAACGCTTTTTGTTTATTTTCGTCCATTACTATCTCCACGTGATCCGCTTACTCTAAGCAAGCGATCTAGAATCTATTTCAAACCCACACAGGGGTGACTAATTGATTGCCATTATACTGTTGATTCATACAGTGTCCATACCTGTATGAAAAAAAATGAGCGCAATTTATCCTCGCTCCCAAAAACTTGAGCTATACCAAGCCCTCAGCTGTTTTTGAAACTAGATAATCATGCATGACTTGCAAGGCATGTTGAGTAGCACAGTCACGGACTTGTGATCTGTCTCCGGCAAAATGGCACGTTTCTACTCGCATCCAACCTTCGTCATCAGCCCAAGCAAAACACACAGTCCCTACTGGTTTTTCTTCACTACCTCCGCCAGGCCCAGCAATACCACTGACTGAAACACCAATAGTTGCGTTAGAGTTAGCTATAGCACCCTGCACCATTTCTTCAACGACCTGTTCACTCACTGCGCCATATTGCTCCAGCGTTGTGAGCTGTATACCAATCATTTCCTGCTTGGCTTCATTACTATAAGTAATAAAAGCACGATCAAACCAAGCTGAACTCCCTGCTATATCAGTAATTGCGGCCGCAATACCACCGCCAGTACATGACTCTGCGGTTGTCATAATGTGATTGTACTGTAGAAGCAATTTTCCCAACATATGACTTAAGCTTTCACTTGATTTCATCATTTAGCGATCCTTTAAAGTAATGTTAGATCCGTATCTTTTCGCTTGAGTTGCTTTTCGCACGAATCTCTTTCACGTATCCTAAGCCGCAATAGAAATAAACGAAAGAAGTGAACCGTGAAAGCCGATCAAAAACACACTCCGATGATGCAGCAATACCATAAATTGAAAGCAGAAAATCCAGAAATTTTGCTGTTCTACCGCATGGGAGATTTCTACGAGCTTTTCTATGATGATGCAAAAAAAGCATCTCAGCTTTTAGATATATCGCTGACTAAGCGAGGGTCATCGGCAGGTGAACCTATTCCAATGGCAGGTGTTCCTTTTCATGCTGTTGAAGGTTACCTCGCTAAACTGGTTCAACTGGGTGAGTCCGTGGCTATCTGCGAACAGATCGGCAACCCGGCGACATCAAAAGGTCCTGTTGACCGTGCTGTCGTACGCATTGTTACACCAGGCACAGTTACGGATGAAGCACTCCTTTCCGAACGTATCGATAACTTGATCGCTGCCATTTATCATCACAATGGTAAGTTCGGCTACGCTACACTAGACATCACTTCAGGTCGCTTCCAACTAAGTGAACCAGAAACAGAAGAAGCAATGGCTGCGGAGCTACAAAGAACATCACCTAGGGAGCTGCTTTTCCCTGAAGATTTCGAACCTGTCAACCTGATGGCTAATCGCAATGGTAATCGTCGTCGCCCTGTTTGGGAGTTTGAGTTAGACACAGCGAAGCAACAACTCAATAAACAGTTTGGTACTCGTGACCTCGTTGGCTTTGGTGTTGAAAAAGCAAACCTTGGTTTGGCTGCTGCAGGCTGTTTGATCCAATACGTTAAAGACACTCAGCGCACTGCGTTACCTCATATCCGCTCACTAACGTTTGATCGTCAAGATCACTCCGTTATCTTAGATGCAGCAACTCGCCGAAATTTAGAGATCACTCAGAATTTATCCGGTGGCATCGACAACACACTTTCAGAAGTTCTGGATCATACCGCTACTGCAATGGGTAGCCGTATGCTTAAACGTTGGCTTCATCAGCCTATGCGTAATCTCGACACTTTAAATCAGCGCCTTGATGCGATTTCTGAAATGAAAGACACAAGCTTACATACCGACCTACAGCCGATACTGAAACAAATTGGCGATATTGAACGTATCTTAGCGCGACTTGCATTACGCTCTGCTCGACCTCGTGATTTAGCAAGATTGCGCCAAGCAATGCAGCAGCTACCTGAGCTGGCTGAAGTATTACAACCAGTTAGCCATCAGTACTTAGCGCAACTATCTCAATATGCAGCACCACTAGACGACGTTTCAGAGTTACTAGAGCGTGCCATCAAAGAAAATCCACCGGTTGTTATCCGTGATGGTGGTGTAATTGCCGAAGGCTACAATGCAGAATTAGATGAGTGGCGCGACCTCGCCGCTGGTGCAACGGAATTCTTAGATAAGCTAGAGCGAGAAGAGCGTGAAACTCACGGTATTGATACGTTAAAAGTTGGCTATAACAATGTTCATGGCTTCTTCATTCAAGTTAGCCGTGGTCAAAGCCACCTTGTGCCACCTCATTATGTTCGTCGCCAAACTCTAAAAAATGCAGAACGATACATTATCCCAGAGCTAAAAGAACACGAAGACAAAGTGCTCAGTTCGAAATCAAAAGCATTAGCGATTGAAAAGCAACTTTGGGAAGAGCTGTTTGATTTATTGATGCCATATTTGGAACGATTACAGAATATAGCTTCTTCAGTTTCTCAGCTAGACGTTATTCAAAACATGGCAGAGCGTGCTGAAACTTTGGATTACTGCCGACCAACGTTACAAGAGCAACCGGGAATTCATATTCAAAACGGTCGCCACCCTGTGGTAGAGCAAGTGATGGACGAACCATTCATTGCTAACCCAATTGAACTGCATCCAGAAAGAAAAATGCTGATCATTACAGGTCCGAACATGGGCGGTAAATCAACTTACATGCGCCAAACCGCACTCATCGCGTTAATGGCTCATATTGGTTGTTATGTTCCTGCCGAAGCAGCGACTATTGGTTCTATCGACCGCATATTCACACGAATTGGCGCTTCAGATGACTTAGCATCTGGTCGCTCAACATTTATGGTTGAGATGACGGAAACAGCGAACATCCTCCACAACGCCACACAAAAAAGTTTGGTCTTGATGGACGAAATAGGACGCGGCACCAGTACTTACGATGGCCTATCCCTTGCCTGGTCGAGTGCTGAATGGCTAGCTAATAAAATCAGTGCTATGACATTATTTGCTACACACTACTTCGAGTTGACCGAATTACCAAATCAACTGCCTAACTTGGCGAATGTTCATTTGGATGCCGTTGAGCATGGTGACAGTATTGCTTTCATGCATGCTGTTCAAGAAGGCGCTGCAAGCAAATCTTATGGCTTGGCTGTAGCAGGGTTAGCAGGAGTTCCTAAAGCAGTAATTAAAAACGCACGAGCGAAGCTCACTCAATTAGAAGCACTTGGAAACGATACATCATCAAGCCGACCTACTAACGTCGATATTGCAAACCAACTAAGTTTGATCCCAGAGCCAAGCGAAGTAGAACAGGCATTAGCAGGCATAGATCCTGATGATCTGACTCCACGCCAAGCGCTTGAAGAACTGTACCGATTAAAAAAGCTAGTCTAGGCAAACACTACCTAGTTCTGGGCTATCGAACTAAAACGAAATATCTTCCAGAACAGAGACAGTAAACAAAAAAGCGCGAATCGAATGATTCGCGCTTTTATTTTCTACTTAAAAGTTTAGAAGTTTAGTCCACTTCAACATTGAATAGATTTTCCATGCTAAGACCCTGCTTAATTAGGATCTCTCTTAAGCGACGAAGACCTTCAACCTGGATCTGACGTACACGTTCACGTGTTAGGCAGATTTCACGACCAACCTCTTCTAGTGTTGATGGTTCATATCCCAGCAGGCCAAAGCGTCGTGCTAATACTTCTTTCTGTTTCGGGTTAAGCTCATCAAGCCAGTGAATCAAAGAGTCTTTGATGTCGTTATCTTGAGTTGAAACTTCTGGATCTGAATTGTTGATATCAGGAATAATATCAAGCAGAGCTTTCTCTCCATCTCCACCAATTGGAGTATCCACTGAACTTACACGCTCGTTAAGGCGTAGCATTTTACTTACGTCGTCCACTGGTTTATCTAACTTACTTGCGATTTCTTCTGCTGTTGGTTCATGGTCCAACTTTTGTGATAACTCACGAGCGGTACGCAGGTAAATGTTAAGTTCTTTTACAACGTGGATTGGCAAGCGAATGGTGCGAGTTTGGTTCATTAAGGCACGCTCGATGGTTTGACGAATCCACCATGTTGCGTAAGTAGAAAAACGGAAGCCTCTCTCAGGATCAAACTTCTCTACCGCTCGAATCAGGCCTAAGTTACCTTCTTCAATAAGATCAAGTAACGCTAATCCACGATTGCTGTAACGACGCGAAATTTTTACAACAAGACGTAGATTACTTTCAATCATACGCTTGCGAGCCGCTTCATCGCCGCGTAGTGCTCGACGTGCGTAAAGCACTTCTTCTTCGGCGGTCAATAAAGGTGAGAAACCGATTTCGCCAAGATAAAGCTGAGTTGCATCTAGACTTTTTGCGCTAGCGTCTGCTTCTTCTTTGACTTCAGTTTTTTTACTTGTTGGTTGTTTTTTTGGCTTAACCTTTGCAACATCCGTTGTTGTTTGGTCAAGTGTAAACTCTTCTTTAACTACTGTATTGCTGATACTCATAACGCCTCCCCCTGGCGAGATTAGCAAAACATTACCACTTAAAATGCTGCTAAACCTATGACACAGAACACGATACATCGTTGCGATGTATAGATGTTGTTAAGGTAAATAACGTTTTGGATTAACGGATTTACCTTGATAGCGAATTTCAAAGTGCAGGCGCACACTACTTGTGCCAGAACTACCCATGGTCGCGATCTTTTGACCTGGTTTTACACTTTGTCCTTCAGAAACTAACAACCTGTCATTATGCGCGTATGCACTGAGATAATTATCGTTATGCTTAACAATCACTAGATTGCCGTAGCCTCGTAGTGCATTACCCGAATAAACAACAGTTCCCCCTGCAGTGGAAATGATGGCTTGACCTCGCTGTCCTGCAATATCAATACCTTTATTTCCTTGCTCTCCCACAGAGAAATTCTTTATTACTCTTCCTTTTGTTGGCCACAACCATTTAGATACTTTTTGGTTCGTAGACTTACTGGCTGTATTAACATTTTGTTTACCTTTAGATTCAACATACTCCTTTCGTTTAGATTGTTCAACCTTCTTAACTGGATCTTTTTTCGCCACTTTAGAAGGTTGTTTTGTCGTACTTTGATTAGAGCTTTTATTCGATTTCGGAGTAGTTGAAGATGCCGCTGTTGCGGTGGAAGCAACGGCAACTGGCGCTACAGCAACGGCTGTAGACTTTCCATAACTAGGGGCAACGTAAGAAGGTCTCCACAGTTTTAGCTTCTGACCTGGGTGGATTGTGTATGGTTTGCTTAATTTATTGAAACTAATTAAATCGTTTACATTTTTATCTGTGACATAAGCAATAAAGTATAGGGTATCGCCTTTCTCAACTTCATAATAACTACCTCGATAACTGCCGCGGGAGACAGAAGAGTAATCTTTATTAAGCCCAGAAACAGGTGCAGGGGTATGTGCCGCGCAGCCAACTAGCATGCAGCATAATAAGAAACTAACGAATTTCAATAACCCTGAACCCATCTTTGTTAACCCATTAATTCCTAGGCAAGCTCACCTTGAACCAAAGGTACAAATCGAACCATTTCCACTAGGCTAGATAGATATTCATCCCCTTGACGCACTATCTTGAGTAGGTGTTGCTCTTCTTCTCCAACAGGAATCAGCATCCGCCCACCATCGCTTAATTGTTCAAGTAATGCCTGCGGAATAGACTCAGCAGCAGCAGTCACAATGATCGCGTCAAACAACCCTTTCGATTCCCACCCCTGCCAGCCATCAGCATGCTTGGTAGAGACGTTATAAAAATCAAGTTGCTTAAGCCTACGCTTTGCATCCCACTGTAATGACTTAATTCTTTCGACAGAATAAACGTGGTCAACAAGTTGAGCCAGCACCGCAGTTTGGTAACCAGAGCCAGTACCTATCTCTAATACGTTACTTGTCTGCTCTAATTCAAGTAGCTCAGTCATCTTAGCCACAATATAAGGCTGAGAGATTGTTTGTCCTTGTCCTATCGGTAACGCGTTATTGTCATACGCTTGGTGCAGCATAGCTTGAGAAAGAAAGCTTTCTCGGGGTAAACGAAAAATAGCATCGAGGACCTTTTGGTCCCTGATACCACTTTCAATTAAAAACTCAATTAAACGTTCAGCTTTAGGGTTACTCATGACTTTTCCCCTAACCAATCATCCATTGCTCTCAATGATTCATGCGCAGTTAAATCAACTTGTAGCGGTGTAATTGAAACGTAACGATTTTCTGTCGCATAGAAATCCGTTCCTTGACCAGCATCTTGCTCTTTTCCCGGAGGGCCTAACCAGAAGATATCGTGACCGCGAGGATCCTGCTGCTTAATCATCGGTTCAGCATGATGACGAGCACCAAGCCTAGTCACCTGAGTTCCAGCTAAATCTGACAGAGCGACATCAGGGATGTTGATGTTAAGTAAACGATTCGTCGGTATTGGGTTCGATAAGTGCTGCTCTACGATCTGACGAACAATAGTCGCTGCCGTTTCAAAATGCTTCTTACCAACCAAGGAGAATGCGATCGATTGGACACCTAAAAAGTGCCCTTCCATTGCTGCGGCTACGGTACCAGAATAAAGCACGTCATCACCCAAGTTAGCACCGTGATTAATACCACTAAGTACCAAGTCTGGCATGTCATCTTTAAGTAGTTCGTTTAAAGCAAAATGCACACAGTCTGTTGGAGTTCCTTGAACTGAGTATGTATTGGGTTCAATTTCTTGAACACGCAAAGGCTGCTCTAGCGTCAACGAATTTGAGGCCCCTGAACGATTTCGATCTGGGGCTACAATGACTATCTCAGCAAGATCACGTAACACGTCAGCTAGGGCGTGGATCCCTTGGGCATGAACACCATCATCGTTGCTAAGTAGTATCTTCATTTGTTTTCCTTTCACTGTATCTCTAACTATCACTGTCTTTGTTAACTAGTCGTACTTACGCTCAACGTGGATCTCTTCAACCAGTTCACGAACAATCGCCGTAGCAAAGCAACCTGAGTCTAATGAGAAACGTAATACAACGTTATTGTCACTCACTTCCCAAGATAAATTTTGAGGCTTTAGAGAAGCGATACGACGTTCATGACGCATACGGTTACCACGAATCAGCGCCATAAGATCAGGTTCAGCATCTAAATGAGGCTGTTCAATGGTTAAGGCTTTATCTGTTGTTGGAAGTGCATTATCACCAGCCATCGCAACAGAAACATAAGCTACGCCATCAGAAATCTTTTGATTGATCTCGTCTATGTTTGCTCCTGTTACTGGTACTTGATTAGCATCGACAATCGCAATATCACCTTCAATAGCTTGAGCAAACAAATCTTGTTCGATACGCGCCGATAGGATTAGGTTAAAAATCCACGAACGAGCTGCCGATAAATATAAGCTACGTTTATTCTGATTACGCGTTCGAACGTTATCTCGTCCCCAACGACGAGCTTCAGTCAGGTTGTTACCTTCATTACCAAAACGTTGTGCACCAAAATAATTTGGAACGCCCACTTTTGAAATACGCTCAAGACGACTTTCCACATCAGCCGTGTCTGACACTTCTGACAATGTAATTTCAAATTGGTTACCAATAAGATCACCAGGGCGTAATTTCTTGTTATGTCGATCTGTCGCCAAAATTTCAATACTTGGGTACTGTGCTAGGAAAGCACTGAAATCTGGGGTTTCACCTTTAGGTAAATGAACACTTAACCACTGCTCAGTTACTGCGTGGCGATCTTTTAGACCAGCCCAACTTACGTCTTTCGACTTTACGCCGCACGCTTTTGCTAATTCGTTCGCGACAAAGCTGGTGTTTTCACCCGTCTTTCGAATGCGAACCATCAAATGTTCACCTGTACCTGTGAACTCAAAACCTAGATCTTCAATAACAACAAAGTGAGCAGCTTCAGCTTTCAGTTTTGCAGTTGCAGTCGGCTGACCATTTAGGTAAGCCAATGGTGATAAAATATCTGACATTTTATTCTTTTCTTTAAGGTGCTTACGCACTTTTAGTGATTAAGACCACCGCTTCACAAGCGATGCCTTCTTTTCGGCCAGTAAAGCCTAAACGTTCAGTCGTTGTCGCTTTCACGTTTACATTCGCGACTGAAGTTTCTAAATCTTCTGCAATAGCTTGGCACATAGATTCAATGTGCGGTGCCATTTTAGGAGCTTGTGCCATGATTGTCACATCTGCATTCCCTAAAACATAGCCTTGCTCTTTTACTCTTCGGTACACATCTTTAAGCAGTTCTCGGCTATCAGCGCCCTTCCACTCATCGTCAGTATCAGGAAAGTGACGACCAATATCACCAGCAGCTATTGCCCCTAACAAAGCATCACATAAAGCATGTAATGCAACATCACCATCTGAGTGTGCGATTAACCCTTGCTCGTAAGGAACAGCTACACCACCAATAATAACAGGGCCTTCGCCACCGAATTTATGCACATCAAAACCATGACCAATACGAATCATTGTTCTTCCTTATTTTGACTTAAGTAAAACTCAGCTAAGGCTAAATCTTCTGGCTGAGTAATTTTAAAATTGTCTGAACGCCCTGTGACTAGCAATGGCGAATGACCTTTCCACTCCATTGCCGATGCTTCATCTGTTATTGCCACTTGATGTTCAAGAGCTTCTGCTAATGCATTATGCAGTGCCTGACTACGGAACATCTGCGGTGTTAAAGCGTGCCAAAGATTTACTCGGTCAACTGTAGTATCAATACTTTGAGCACCTTGGTTGCTAGGACTTCTTTGGGAAATACCACGCTTCATTGTATCTCGGACTGGAGACGCAAGAATGCCGCCGACTGGATGTACTATAGATTCTGAAATAAGTTTATCGACATCAGACAACTGAACGCACGGCCTAGCGGCATCGTGCACCATGACCCACTCACCGAGTTCGTGCTGCTGAACATAGTTCAAAGCGGACAGCACAGAGTCAGCTCGTTCACTTCCACCTTCAACTCGAATCACATCTGGGTTTTGGCTAATACCTAATTTAGGAAAATACGGGTCACCATCACTGATCGCGACAATAACCTTGCTCACCTGAGAGTGAGAAAGCAACTTATAAACGGTATGCTCAAGAATGGTTTGGGATTGAATCGTCAGGTACTGCTTTGGACGGTCTGCCTGCATTCGGCTTCCGACCCCAGCAGCAGGGACAATAGCAATAATGCTTTGAGAGTTTGGCTGCATTTAGTTAGATTCCTCGCCGATCAAACGATAGAAAGTTTCACCTTCTTTCACCATACCTAGTTCATGACGAGCACGCTCTTCAATGGCATCAAGCCCCTGTCGTAAGTCGTCAATTTCAGCGAACATTTCAGCATTCCTAGTGAGTAATTTTTCATTCACCAGCTGCTGGACTTCAATTTCATTGTTGACACTGTAGTAGTCTGAAATACCGTTTTTCCCTAGCCAAAGCTCAAATTGCAACCAGCTAAGAAGTATTATCAGCGCCAAAGCAAAAATTCGCATAACACCATTCGTACGTAGAAAGAAGAAACTAAAATTAGCTCCATATATACCATAATGTACTAACTGGTGCGAGAAGTGTGGCGGCTTACAAGCTATTGATTTCATCCCTATTCATTGTAAAAGGTGAGCTTTAGAACTTAGAGCTTCTTGAGCTCACTTTTCTCAAGACAAAAAAATGCCCCGCATTAGCGAGGCATTCAAAGCTTAGATTAACAATTCGCTAGGAATTATTGACCTTTAACTTCTTTAAGACCGTTGTAAGGAGCTTTAGAACCTAGAGCTTCTTCGATACGGATAAGTTGGTTGTACTTAGCAACACGGTCAGAACGGCTCATAGAACCAGTCTTGATTTGACCTGCAGCAGTACCTACCGCTAGGTCAGCGATAGTTGCGTCTTCAGTTTCGCCAGAACGGTGAGAGATTACTGCAGTGTAGCCAGCGTCTTTAGCCATCTTGATTGCAGCAAGAGTCTCAGTTAGAGAACCGATTTGGTTGAACTTGATAAGGATAGAGTTAGCTACGCCTTTCTCGATACCTTCAGCAAGAATCTTAGTGTTTGTAACGAATAGATCGTCACCAACGATTTGAAGCTTGTTACCTAGAAGTTCAGTTTGGTGCTTGAAGCCAGCCCAATCTGATTCGTCAAGACCGTCTTCGATAGATACGATTGGGAATTGGTTAGCTAGCTCAGCTAGGTAGTGGTTAAACTCTTCAGAAGTGAAAGTTTTACCTTCGCCTTTCATGTTGTAGATGCCAGCGTCTTTGTCGAAGAACTCAGATGCAGCACAGTCCATAGCAAGAGTAACGTCTTTACCAAGTTCGTAACCAGCAGCTGCAACAGCTTCTGCGATAACTTCTAGAGCTTCTGCGTTAGATTTAAGGTTTGGAGCGAAACCACCTTCATCACCAACTGCAGTGCTGTAGCCTTTAGACTTAAGAACTTTAGCTAGGTTGTGGAATACTTCAGCACCGATACGTAGAGCTTCTTTAAGAGTTTTAGCGCCAACTGGTTGGATCATGAACTCTTGGATGTCAACGTTGTTATCAGCGTGCTCACCACCGTTGATGATGTTCATCATTGGTAGAGGCATAGAGAACTGACCAGCAGTACCGTTTAGCTCAGCGATGTGCTCGTATAAAGGCATGCCTTTAGCAGCAGCAGCAGCTTTAGCGTTAGCTAGAGAAACAGCTAGGATAGCGTTCGCGCCAAACTTAGACTTGTTTTCAGTACCGTCTAGGTCAAGCATAATTTGGTCAACGTCAGCTTGCGCTTTAGCGTCAGTACCAAGTAGAGCTTCAGCGATTGCGCCGTTTACAGCTTCAACAGCTTTAAGAACACCTTTACCTAGGAAACGTGCTTTGTCGCCGTCACGTAGCTCAAGAGCTTCGCGAGAACCAGTAGATGCGCCAGATGGAGCAGCAGCCATACCTACGAAACCGCCTTCTAGGTGTACTTCAGCTTCTACAGTTGGGTTACCACGTGAATCGATGATTTCACGACCTAGAACTTTAACGATCTTAGACATTGAATGTTTCCTTCTCGTTGAATATATAAATGTCAAATTTAAAAGGTAGCAGCACAACTTACGCTACTACCTGTATTCCTTTTTACTTCTCTAATTCGCCGCGCTGGAATTCACCAGCGGCTTTAACAAAACCTGCAAACAATGGGTGACCATCGCGAGGTGTAGAAGTGAACTCTGGGTGGAATTGAGCCGCAACAAACCATGGGTGGTTCGGGTTCTCAATAACTTCTACCAGTTTCTTGTCTGCAGATAGGCCTGATACTTTTAAGCCTGCTTTTTCGATTTGCGGACGAAGATTGTTGTTCACTTCGTAACGGTGACGGTGACGTTCATGGATCGTCGCGCTACCGTATAGTTCGTATGCTTTAGTCCCTTTAGCAAGGTGACAAAGTTGCGAACCTAGGCGCATAGTACCACCTAGATCAGATTTTTCAGTACGTTCTTCAACTTTACCTTCGCCATCAATCCATTCAGTGATTAGGCCAACAACTGGGTATTTAGTTTCAGAGCAGAATTCAGAAGAGTGTGCGCCTTCCATCTTCGCTACGTTACGAGCGTACTCAATTAGAGCAACTTGCATACCTAGACAGATACCTAAGTAAGGTACTTTGTTTTCACGTGCGTATTGTGCAGCAAGGATCTTACCTTCAACACCACGATCACCAAAGCCACCAGGTACTAGGATTGCATCTAGGCCTTCTAATACTTCTACGCCTTTAGACTCAACATCTTGTGAGTCAACGTATTTAATTTTTACGCTTAAGCGGTTTTTCAAGCCAGCGTGCTTCAACGCTTCGTTAACTGATTTGTATGCATCTGGTAGTTCAATGTACTTACCAACCATACCAATCGTTACTTCACCCGTAGGGTTAGCTTCTTCGTAAATAACTTGTTCCCACTCAGACAAATCAGCTTCTGGTGCTGTAATGCCGAAACGCTTACAAACTAGCTCATCAGTACCTTGAGCTTTAATTAGCTGTGGGATTTTGTAGATTGAATCTACATCTTTCATTGAGATAACTGCTTTTTCTTGTACGTTACAGAAAAGAGCAATTTTCTTACGTTCGTTTGCAGGGATAACACGATCTGAACGGCAAACTAGGATATCAGGCTGAATACCAATCGACAGTAGCTCTTTAACTGAGTGCTGTGTTGGCTTAGTTTTCACTTCACCTGCAGCTGCAAGGTAAGGAACTAGAGTAAGGTGCATAAACATAGCACGCTCACGACCAAGTTCTACTGCTAGCTGACGAATCGCTTCCATGAACGGTAGAGATTCGATATCACCAACCGTACCACCAACTTCAACTAGCGCAATGTCATGACCTTCAGCGCCAGAGATTACACGCTCTTTGATAGAGTTAGTGATATGCGGGATAACCTGAATAGTTGCACCTAGGTAATCACCACGACGCTCTTTAGCTAAAACGTCTGAGTAAACACGACCTGCAGTGAAGTTGTTACGCTTAGTCATCTTGGTGCGAATGAATCGCTCATAGTGACCAAGGTCAAGGTCAGTTTCAGCGCCATCTTCCGTAACGAACACTTCACCGTGTTGAGTCGGGCTCATAGTGCCTGGATCAACGTTGATGTAAGGGTCAAGCTTCATCATAGTCACTTTAAGACCACGAGCTTCTAAAATAGCAGCCAACGATGCTGCTGCAATACCTTTACCTAGAGAGGATACAACCCCGCCAGTAACAAAAATGTAATTTGTCGTCATGTTTAACCTGAAATTGGTTGAATGAGGGAAATGGACTACTTCTGGACGGGATGAAAATATACCAGAAGCCCTTTATCGCCACAACGTGAAATCTATCACACTCGAAATTTTTATTTTTTGCTTCAAATCAATTCCGCGCTAAAGGGCAATTGCTCTTTTCTCATCGGACTTAACCTCACCCCACATGGAATCAAGCTCTTGAAGCGAAAAGTCGGTTAATTCTTTACCTTTTTCACTGACTTTTTTTTCAATTCCATTAAATCTTCTTGCGAATTTTAAGTTGGCTTTATTCAGCGCAGATTCTGGATTTTGACCTAAATGACGCACTAAGTTGACGGTTGCAAAGAGTAAATCACCTAATTCTTCTTCTACTAAAGCCTCATTAGGAGTCACTTGCAAAGCCTCTTCAAGTACTTCATCGACCTCTTCTAGTACCTTGTCAGCGACAGGACCAATTGAATCCCAATCAAAGCCATATTTTGCGACTTGCTTTTGAATTTTATTCGCACGTGAAAGAGCCGGTAGCGATTTTGGTATTGAGTCTAGAATACTTTGTTGAGTTTTTCCTGCTTGCGCTTTTTCTTTAGCTTTTTCCGCTTCCCAGTTCGCGTTAATTTCTTCATCACTAGAGAACTCTGCGTCAGAAAACACATGTGGGTGACGACGAGTCAGTTTTTCGTTAACGCCTTCAACGACGTCATCAAAATCAAACAGATCTTGCTCTTTTGCTAGCTGACTATAAAAAATAATTTGGAACAATAAGTCACCCAATTCTTCTTTTAAGTTTGGCCAATCTTTATTATGAATCGCGTCTACCACCTCATAGGTTTCTTCAATCGTATGCGGAACTATCGTGTCAAAGCTTTGCTTTAAGTCCCAAGGGCAGCCACTTTCTGGATCTCGCAACTTAACCATAATTTCTTTTAATTGTTCAATCGGCTGACTCATAAGACTTCTTCCCTATTCAATTTTTTGTTCTAACACTTGGTTTTAAATATAAAAAAGGTGAGCAGCCAAAACCACTCACCTTTGTTGATACTGTCTAATTCTCTAAATAATTGAAGCTGTAGCTAGGCGACAAGCAAGCGAGACTCCTGAGCATAGCTTGCCTATGTGATTGATTGAGCGAGTGCGCGCAGGCAACAACGCCATCAGCTTCAAGTATGACGAGAATTTTAGCCTAAGCGTTTTACGCTCATCACATCTTTAATTTGCTCAACACGACTAGACACCCGACTCAGCACTTCAATATTCGTTAGCTCTAGATCAAAGTCCATAACTGACATTTGGCGTTTGTAGTCGGTTCTGCTCTTCATCGTCGTCACTTTAATTTTCTCATTTGAAAATAGTGACGTAATGTCTTTAAGCAGTCCGCTGCGCTCAAGCGCTTCGACACGTAATGTCAGTATGTATGAACCAATAAAGCCACCGCCCCAAACGGTATCAATGATACGTTCTGGTGCGTGTAAGTTGAGTTCACCTAACTGCTCACAGTCCGCTCGGTGAACAGAGATACCACGACCTTGGGTTATATAACCCTTAATCTGATCTCCAGGGATTGGCTGACAACAACGCGCTAAGTGCGTCATTAGGTTATCAACGCCTTCTACTACAACGGCATCTTTTTGAGGGCGACTTTGCTGAACCGGCTTATTCTCTAGTTCTTGAAGCTTCTCTAGCGCTTTTTTATCTTCTTCTTCCGCTGTCGGCTTATTCACGAGAGCGTTGATGTGATTAACGACTTGGTTAATACGCAAGTCACCACTACCGATGCCCGCATAAAGCTCATCAGCAGTATTTACGTTAAAGCGCTTAATAGAATATTGCTCAGCATCTTTAAGCGTTGCGCCTATTTTGCTTAACTCAGCCTCTAAGATTTCACGACCTGCTTCGAGGTTTTTCTCGCGACTCTGTTGGCGGAACCAAGCGTTAATTTTCGCCCTTGCTCTGCCTGAGTGAACAAAACCTAGTGTTGGATTTAACCAATCACGTGATGGGTTTGGCTCTTTCTGAGTAATAATTTCGACTTGGTCGCCCATCGATAAGTGATGAGTGAAAGGTACAATTCTACCCGCTACTTTAGCGCCGATACAACGGTGACCAACCATCGAGTGAATATGGTAAGCAAAATCTAACGGCGTTGCGCCCATCGGTAGATCGACAACATCGCCACGCGGAGTGAATGCATAAACTCGATCATCAAAAACTTGGCTTCGAACTTCATCTAGCATTTCGCCAGAATCCGACATCTCTTCTTGCCAGTCGATAAGCTTACGTAGCCATGTGATTTTCTCGTCGTAACCACTACGCGCAGTCGATGCACCTTCTTTGTACTTCCAGTGCGCAGCGACCCCAAGTTCCGAATCTTCATGCATTTGCTTAGTACGGATTTGGATTTCAATGGTTTTACCTTCAGGCCCTAAAACAACGGTATGAATAGATTGGTAACCATTAGGCTTTGGGTTTGCGACGTAGTCATCAAACTCGCTAGGTAAATGTCTATATTTGGTGTGTACAACACCTAGCGCAGCGTAACAATCTTGTAATTGGTCAGCGATAATTCGCACTGCTCGCACATCAAAAAGCTCATCAAATGCTAAGCTCTTCTTCTGCATTTTTCGCCAGATACTGTAGATATGCTTAGGGCGTCCGCTTACTTCCGCGTTAATACTCGAACTTCCCATTTCAGAAGTTAGATCATCTACAAAATCAGTAATGTATTGCTCACGAACAACACGACGCTCAGATAACTGTTTTGCAATTTGTTTGTATGTTTCAGGCTGTTGATAACGGAAAGCGTAATCTTCGATTTCCCATTTAAGTTGGCCTATGCCTAAACGGTTTGCCAATGGCGCATAGATATTGGCACATTCTTTTGCTGCCGCTCTACGCACTTCATCAGGCGCTTTTTTGACTTCAATAAGGTTACAGATGCGTTCTGCAAGTTTGATAACAACGCAACGGAAGTCATCTACCATCGCCAGCAGCATGCGGCGAACGTTATCGACTTGACCAGAAGCTGCGCTACCTTCAAGTGTGACGTTCAGTTGGCCTAGCGCTGCCATTTCTTCTACGCCATCAATCAACTTGATGATCTCTTTGCCGTAGTTTTCTTCAAATAGCTCACGTTCAAACGAGCCGCTAGAAACGACTGGGAACAACTGCGCCGCAACCAGCGTTGCTTGGTCCATCGATAATGTAACAAGAATTTCGATCATCTCACGACCACGCCACAACAATAATGTGGCATGTTCATGGTTCACCAAAAGCTCTTCACAATGACGATAAACTTTTGTCAGCTTTTTAGATGTCTTTGCATCTTGGTTTAGAGAGGTAATCCAACTCTCTAATTCAAATTCTTCGCTTGGGTTTAAATGTGCGCTTCTTACCGCAACCATCTCATCTTCCTAGTTCTTATGTTTATACCCAAATCAGTATGACTAACCGATTCCAAGTTAGTTCTCTTCATACTGATGATATGACTGTTTCGCCATACTTTGTTTGTTGCTTAGCCTTGACGTCTTTATTTATTAATTTTGACAAACAGTGCCATTGATTCAAGGTGGCTAGTATGTGGAAACATATCTAACATTCCCAGCTTTGTAAGCTGGTAACCTTGCTTTATAAGACTTTCACTGTCTCTCGCTAGGGTAGCAGGATTACATGAAACATAAACCACACTCTGAGCGCCTAACCCAGAAATTTGATCTACGATCCCAGTTGCTCCAGCTCTAGCAGGGTCAAGCAACACTTTATCAAACTTCTCTTTTGCCCAGACCTGAGTAGAAAACTCTTCTTCTAGGTTTGCTTGATAAAATTCAACGTTACTCAAATCATTCAGTTTAGCGTTGGCTGTCGCCTGTTGTACCATTTCGTCAACGCCTTCAACACCCACAACATGCTGTGCTTTTTTTGCTAACGGTAAACTGAAGTTCCCCAAACCACAGAACAAGTCGAGAACTCGCTCACCTTCACTCGGATCAAGCCATTCAATAGCTTGATCCACCATTTTTTGGTTCACTTGCTGGTTCACTTGAATGAAGTGGCTTGGCGAAAATGGTAGCTTCACTCCGACTTCACTGTAGCTCGGCTCTTCACCAGTAATCAGCACAAGCTGATCATTCTCTGGCATTGAGTAAAGTGTTGAGTTTGATGCCTTTGCAAGGTCAATCAGCCCTTGAACTTCAGTGTCTGCTAATGGCTTCAGGTGTCGTAATACAATCACGGGGCCAGTATCTCCAAGAACAAGCTCAACATGTCCTAACGAAGTTTGGTTTGTGAAAGTATTCAGTAAACTTTTCAGTTTCGGTAACAGCGCATTTAAGCTTGGCTCAAGCACAGCACAGTCGGTAATGTTCTCAATCTGTTTGCTTTGTTTTTTTCGGAAACCAAACTGTAGCTTCTGTGTTTTTTTATCAACAAACAAACTAATACGAGCGCGGCGGCGGTAGCCTTTCTCGGCCCCCGTCACAGCTTCCACTAATTCAGTTTGTTTTGATGTATACAGGTTCATTAGGTGCTCAAGCGACTGACCTTTATGGGAAAGTTGCGACGCATAATCTAAGTGCTGTAAATGACATCCACCACATTGATTGAAGTGCGGGCAGAATGGCTCAATGCGTTTTTCGCTTGGCTTTAAAAGCTTGATCAGCTTAGCGCGAGCAAATTTACTTTTACTCTCAGTTAATTGAATTACAACTTGCTCACCCGGTAGCGCACCATCAATAAAAACAGGCTTTTTATTTTGGTGTGCGATACCAGCACCATTGTGATCCATACGTTCAACCAAAACCGATTGATGCTTGGTCTCGAATTGAGTTTTCTTTTTTGGTTGAAAAAAACGTGCCATTGCTTGTGCCTAAAATGTCTATCAAGTAGTAATTTTTATCCAAGAATCCCTAATCTGTCTTGGAATCATTGTCGAATGAAGCGGCTTTGATTAAGCTAGTTGCTCATATTAACCGCCTTTGTGCCGTTATTTTCCCATATCCAGACCTCGATGTAATTAAAGAACATGACCAGATATGGCTTACGAGCCCGCGTAATTACCTTAACTCTAGCTCCAACCCTTATTATTGGGCTGTTGTTGAGCGCATTTTTCTCATTTAATCGCTATCAAGACTTAGAAGGTCAGGTGATCAATACTGGTACGAGTATTATCGAACCACTCGCGATTGCCAGTGAATCAGGTATGAAGCTTGAAAGCCGAGAATCCGTTCGCCAACTGATCAGCTATGCACATCGTAAGAACTCTAAGTTAGTCAGAAGTATCGCTGTTTTCGACGAACGCCACGAACTTTTTGTTACGTCAAACTTTCACCCCGATTTCGAAAGTTTAACTTACCCTAAAAATCAACCGATCCCGCACTTGGGCTCTTCTCTCTTAGTCGATAACACCTTAATTTTACGCACTCCGATCATTGCTGAAGGCCAGTACATCAACTCAGCAAATGGTCAGTCTCAGTCGAATCAAGCGGTTGGCTATATTGCAATAGAGCTAGATCTATCGTCATTACGCTTGCAGCAGTACCAAGAAGTTTTTTCTGCCTTTCTGGTATTGGTATTAGGCTTAGGTCTTTCAGCCGTGTTTGCTTTTCGCTTAATGCATGATGTAACCCAACCTATCACTCATATGAAGAATATGGTGGATCGAATTCGACGTGGTCACTTAGATGTTCGTATCGAAGGGAAAATGCATGGTGAGTTAGACTCGCTGAAAAACGGTATCAATGCGATGGCTGTGTCTTTGTCTGAATATCACGTTGAAATGCAGCACAGTATCGATCAGGCAACATCCGATTTACGTGAAACACTCGAACAACTAGAAATTCAAAACGTTGAGTTAGATATTGCGAAAAAACGTGCACAAGAAGCCGCGCGTGTTAAATCTGAATTCTTAGCCAACATGTCTCACGAGTTAAGAACTCCGCTCAATGGCGTAATTGGTTTTACTCGTCAAATGCTCAAGACTCAGTTATCAAATAGCCAAACCGATTATCTGCAAACCATCGAAAAATCTGCGAACAATCTACTCAGCATCATCAATGATATTCTAGATTTCTCGAAACTAGAGGCAGGCAAGCTTGCACTAGAAAACATCCCATTCGAATTCCTCGAAAGCTTAGAAGAAGTGGTTAGCCTTCAGGCAACCAGTGCACATGAAAAAGGCTTAGAGCTAACACTTAAGGTCGATCCAAAAATCCCACCAGGATTAGTTGGCGATCCACTGCGTATTCAACAGATCCTCACCAACCTTGTCGGTAACTCAATTAAGTTTACTGAACGCGGTAATATCGATATCAGCGTTGAGCTGCGTTCTCAAACAGAAGATGCAATTGAACTTCAATTCATGGTTCGTGATACCGGTATTGGTATTTCAGAGCGTCAACAAGCACAGTTATTCCAGGCCTTCAGCCAAGCTGATGCCAGCATTTCACGTCGTTACGGTGGTACAGGCTTAGGTCTCGTTATCACACAGAAACTCGTGGGACAAATGGGTGGCGAGATAAGCCTAACCAGTCGTCTGCACCAAGGATCTACTTTCTGGTTTACACTGCGTTTGTCAGCGACCGACATGCCAATGATTGAGACAGTCGATACCCAACAATTACAGGGTAAACAGCTGCTCTTGATAGAACCAAACATGCAAGCTGCATCGATTACACAGCAGCTTCTAACTCAAGAAGGTTTGGTTGTCACTTATCGTTCGGTTATGCCAGAAGAGAATACGCAATACGATTATGTGCTGCTTAACCTAACGGCTAACCAAGAGTATGAACTGGACACTGTGACTGGCTGGGTAAACCGAGCTCATGAAGCATCGGCGAATGTCATTGTCGGTACACCAAGTACTGAATTAGCACTCGGTGAACAACTGCTAAACACATTAGATGTCCAGTGCCTCACTAAACCATTGTCACGTAAAAAATTACTACACACATTAATGTCTAACCAGACACCTGCTCTATTGCCACCAGCATTAGTTACTCACTCAGAAGAAAAGCTTCCTCTGAAAATAATGGCGGTAGATGACAACCCAGCCAACCTCAAGTTGATCACAGCCCTACTGCAAGAGCGTGTCGAAACAGTTGTAGGATGCACCAATGGACAAAAGGCGATAGATAAAGCGAAAGAGTCGCACTTTGATGTGATCTTCATGGATATTCAAATGCCACAAATGGATGGTGTCACCGCTTGTGAGCATATTAAATCACTTGAAAACAACCGTCATACACCTGTGATTGCAGTTACTGCACACGCGATGACAGGGGAAAGGGATCGCCTACTCGATGCGGGTATGGATGACTATTTAACGAAACCTATAGAAGAGCATGTGCTACAGCAGGTTTTGATGCACTGGAACCCAAATGCTCCACAAGACCAAATCGATAAAATTGCGCCAGAACACCCCGCTGTCGATGCTCCTGAAATAGCCGAACCAGTTATTAGTGAGCACAAGAACATCATCATTGACTGGCAAGCCGCATTGAAACAAGCAGCAAACAAAGAAGACTTAGCTCGCGATATGCTTCAGATGTTAGTCGATTTCATACCGGAAGTTTACGAAGTCACAGAGAAAGCGATTGAGGAAGATGACTACTCTATTGAAGAACTCATTCATGTGATCCACAAATGCATGGAAGCAGTTCATACAGTGGCGTCCCTAGACTCAAATCAATTTGTGCAACTCTAGAAAAAGAGCTGCGTTCTGGTACCTCAATTGAAGATATCGAACCAGAACTATTTGAACTTCAAGATGAGCTCGATAAAGTGAAAGCTACAGCAGTCCATTATCTAAACTAGCTGTAAACCCCGCGTCTCTCTGATAAAAAGTCCTTCCAGAGAGGCGCTTGTTACAATTGTGCCGACATCATTGCAAGATCACTGTAGAAGTAATAATTATTCTTACCATGCTCTTTCACGTGATACATAGCTTGATCAGCCTGATGAATGATTGTTTCAATTTCAATACCGTTCAAAGCTCCCAAACTAATACCAATACTGGCTCCGACCCTCACTCTCTGTAGATCGACAAGTTCAATATCTTGTTCAGCCATCCTAATAAGATCAGCAGCGTATGTATGTAAGCACTCTTCTTTATTACTTTGTAGAGGAATAAAGACTGCGAACTCATCTCCTCCCATTCTGCCAACCTCTGCCTTCTTCCCCATGACCTCCGAAAACCGGTTAGCAATGGTTGATAAAGTTAGGTCTCCAGCAGAATGCCCATACTGGTCATTAATGGCTTTGAACCCATCAAGGTCAATCACGAATACTGCGAGATAAGGCACTTTAAGGTTTACGATAAACTGTTCACAGCCTAAACGATTCTTTAGCCCTGTTAAGCCATCATATTGAGCTAAATTCCGATAATGTTGTTCCATCTCTTCAATTTTCATTCTTAGCACTTTTTCTCGGTGCAAGGCACTATTTGTCGACTCAACGAACTGGTTGATACTACGTACGACCAGCCCTATTTCATTATCTTCATTCTTCGATTGTTCTTTGATTTTTTGGGCTTTGCCCGGTGTCACTTCAGCCAAATCATTAGCCAGTTTAGTGAGTGGCGTACCTATAATTTTTTTGACCATGATGAGAAGTACAATGAATACAACGGCAAGCTGAATAAAAAGGAAAGTGATTTGGTAAAGCAACTCCTCGATTGTCTGATCTTTAATAACTTGGAGATCATCGTGTAAAAATATATGGCCAATGATTGAGTCATCAACTGGGGACTTTAAAGCAAATGGTCGAGCCAAATGCCAATACTGAGCTTCATTTTTAACAAACTTACTTTCTTCAAACTCAACGCCATCAGCTCCCACTAAACGCGCTGCTCTGATTTCTTTATGCAAAATTAAAGAGTCGAGCACTTCTCTCGCAATTTGTTCATTATGGGCATACAAGGCAATAGCCGCCGAATTAGAGACCGTCAACACTAGCTTACGCTGAAGATCAAGATGATGAGTTGTGAGTTTATCAATTCCATTTGTGGACATAACAACTATAGCTACGGACATATAAGCCAAAGCGCTAATCGCGACGACTACAAGTAATCTATTTGAGAGAGAGTGCCGTAATTTAATCATGGATAACCATCACCACCTTCAATTCATCGCCAATAGGCTTGTCCCTAACATACCCGACGAAACTGGGGTTATTAAGCAGGTACTTGGTGAGTTCATCATACCCCTCAAGCGATTGAAGCGGAGGCACCCGTCCAGAGAAGTGGAGCTTCGCCCAATAGGCATCTATCTGATTAATCGACATATTGGATATATAGTTAAAGAACTCCGAACGTAATTCACCAGCCCGATCGATAGCATGGATCTCTTCACCAGTATCTGTTGCACGCTTGCGCCCAAGGTACAAAGCGGTAAGATCTTTCTTTGATATATGTTCAACCTGGCTATCAGGACTCATCACAACATAGATCTCTGAAAGGCAGTTAGGGCTCATTAGTAGGCAAAATGCCAAAATAAATACTTTCATCATTCCCCCACTAAAAAATAAAATTCAAAGATAACGTATACAGCTGTAATGATGTTTTTGATTGATGTAATGAAGTATCACTCACCCATAAGCCATAACCATTTTCAGCAATGGATATAAAATCCGCTTGCGCTTTAAGTGCAATGTTTTTCATCACATCCCAGCGGATACCGACTGAAATAGTATCTTGTTCTACTCGGGTACTGTTTAGTCCAGAAATGGCAGTAGACTGAACAGTATCTAACCCAAAAGCAGACCAGCTTGCTTCAGGCGTCAAGGCATCAATATCTGGGTGGAACATTGCTAGGATGGAATATGGGGTCCAGCTGTCCCAATAATAGGAGATATTGAGATAGCCACCGATCCCCGAAGGTAAGGCAGGGTTATTGGATTCAGACGCAATGGAAACAAATTCAGAGGCTAACAGCCATTTTCCAGTGAAGTACTCCAAGCCAAGCTGAGAATAATAGAACTCTTCCCCTTCAATGGTCATAAGCTGACTGTATTTCTCAGCTTCAGCTCCAACAGCACCACCAACTTGTGACGTAGTATTCAGCACAGTTCGTAATTGTTGAGCTTCTGCGGTGACGTCAACATCAAAACTGCCAATTCTCAGTACAGCAGCACGAGCCCTCCAACTCCCTGTTAAGTACTTAACAGAAAGCCCCAAGGTTTCACGGCCTTTCGATGAAATAGACTCACCTTGCACTGAGGCATAAGATGATTGAACAGCGCCATACTGTGCACCTAAGTACCACTCTGAGTCAGGGGTATATATCGAAAATAGAAAATCTACGCCATCTAGAGCTTGCATGGCAATCCAGCCATAAACTTCTTGAGGGGGACGTACCCAGTTGTGACCATAATCGATATTACGTGTCGTCGTTGCCCAAAATGCATCGAGCCCAAGGCGCCCGGTTCTTATCTCTAAATCGCTCGTTGGGCGATAAGCGACGAAGCCAAGAGTAAATGCATCAGATAATCTATCACTTGCGTTGTCTTTCGCTACAACCTGAGTGGTAAAGCGCCAGTCCTCATCCATCAGGTAATCAAATTGAAGCCCTAATCTGCTATCACTAAGCCACTGCCCATCATCATTAATATCAGACTGATGAGATAAGTCGCGTAGGAAGCCAATGTCCTCCTCATTTTCGTAGCTGTAAGCAACAGTACCAAAACCAGACACAACAACATTTCCGGCAAAGACATTGGGAGAGAAAAGAAAAAAGACTGAAAGATAAAGTACCCACAGAAACTTCAACGTCATTAAGTCGCATCCTCGAAAAAGGCTATGGCGAGCTAACAGCGTGGCACGTGGTAATAGATGATTAATGCGAGGTGGTACGGTGCTCAGTTAACTCAAGCTGTACCTTTAATACTAGGACTCAAGTAGCACAGTCGCCACTGCATAGTGACGTTCATCTGAAATTGTTAAGTGAATAGAGCGGACATCGAGATCTGCTGCTATTTGGGAAGCTTTATTGTGAAGGGTAAGTATTGGCTTGCCTTTGTCATCATTATTTATGACAAAGTCATGAAATGTCACCCCTAGAGCGATGCCAGTTCCAAGGGCTTTAGAGGCCGCTTCTTTAGCTGCAAAACGCTTAGCTAAATAGCGACCTTTTTGTTTTAACTGTTGGAAGACTTGATACTCCGACTCGGATAAAATCCTCTCGGCAAACGCATCACCGCTTCGGCTTAACGCTTTCTCTACTCGCTCAATTTCAGCGATATCAGTACCTAGTCCTACAACAGCCATTTTTTACCTTTATTACTCACTAAAGTGATAATCGATTATGCGTTACTACGTGCGTGTTCCATGATAGCTTTCATATCTGCTACTGACTTATCTAAGCCGTCAAATACTGCACGCCCCATGATAGAGTGACCGATATTTAGCTCATAGATTTCAGGAAGTGCAGCAATCGGTGCAACGTTATGATACGTCAAGCCGTGACCAGCATTTACGGTAATACCAAGGTCATTAGCGTAGCTTGCGCCAGCAGCAATCTTCTTAAGCTCGTCTTGTTGATCTTCTTCTGTTTTCGCTTCTGCATAATGGCCAGTGTGAAGTTCAATAAACGGTGCACCACATGCTTTTGAAGCATCAATTTGTTCACGATCGGCATCAATAAACAAAGAAACTTTAATACCCGCTTCAGACAGTATTTTCGTCGCTGCTTTGATCTTTTCAAGCTGCCCAACAACGTCCAAACCACCTTCAGTCGTTAGCTCTTCACGCTTCTCTGGAACTAGGCAAACAAACTCAGGTTTAGTTTCTAGAGCAATACCAACCATTTCATCGGTTACTGCCATTTCTAGGTTCATACGAGTTTGAATCGTTTCAGCCAAAATACGAACATCACGATCTAGGATATGACGACGGTCTTCACGTAGGTGAATGGTAATGCCATCAGCACCAGCTCGTTCTGCAATTTCAGCTGCATGAACTGGATCTGGGTATTTAGTACCACGCGCATTACGTAACGTTGCGATGTGATCGATATTGACGCCTAAAAGGATTGAGCTCATTTTCCAACACTCCGTGCTCTGGGAAGACCTGCCCTAGGTAGGAACAGTTCTCTACTTTTTAATGGTTTGCCGCCAAGATACGGCTTTAATGCTATGCGTGTAAAGCGTTTTGCCGCTTTTAACTGCTCTTTAGTGATAAAGCGACGTTCACTGATTGCTATCAATTCATCGCCCATAAACGTAAGGTTATCTCGTCTAACTGAAGCAATGAAACCTTTCTGCTCACGATAGCGATAAGTCATTGTCGGATCGATAGGTTCGCCTGTTCCAGCGCAGTGCAAAAAGTCCACGCCATAACCCATTGATGACAACATCGCGAGTTCAAAACGACGTAAAGCGGGTTCAGGGTTGTCATTGTGTGCCAGTTCAGTTAACGCATGAAGGTAGTCATGAAAAAGAGCGGGCATTGGTACTTCCGCCATCAATATTCTACCAATCAACTCATTTACATACATGGCGGAATAAAGGTTAATTCCCGTCAAAGGCAGCCCTAAACTAATGGGCTCAGCTTGACGTAGAGTTTTCATAGAGCTATTGCCAGACCACTTCAATAATAAAGGCGTGAAAGGCTGTAACGCTCCTTTCAAATTGGATCGCTTGCTACGAGCACCTTTAGACATCAGCGTAACTCGACCAAACTCTTCGCTAAATACATCGAGGATCAGGCTCGTTTCACTGTATGGTCGACGGTGCAACACAAAGCACCGCTGTAACCCATCACTCAATTCATTACCCTTATTCAGATACAAAAAGAGAGAGCTAACGCTCCCTCTAATACTATTTCACAATCAAGACCCCAACTCAATTCACCTAACTTTGAACTGAGCTATTGCCAATTAAGACTGTGCTTATAGATCATCGATGTAACCAAGTGAACGTAGTGCACGCTCATCATCAGCCCAACCAGATTTAACTTTAACCCAAGTTTCTAGGTAAACCTTACGACCGAATAACTCTTCCATATCGATACGCGCTTCACGACCAATAGTTTTGATCTTTTCGCCCGCTTTACCAATAACCATCTTCTTCTGACCAGTACGCTCAACAAGAATTAGGGCATTAATATGGAAACCATCGTTATCTGGGTTGTAATCAAAACGTTCAATTTCAACCGTTACTGAATACGGCAGCTCTTCACCTGTGAATCGCATTAGCTTTTCACGAATGATTTCAGAAGCCATAAAGCGCTGTGAACGATCCGTCACATACTCTTCAGGGAAGTGGTGCGTTGCTTGAGGAAGGTTATCGCGTACATGTTTACGTAGTACATCGATGTTCTTACCTTGCTTCGCTGAAATTGGCACGACATCAAGGAAATCCATCTTCTTAGAGACTTCCATCATGTGTTGCATTACGTCAGTACGGTCTTGAACGTTATCAACTTTGTTTATACAAAGTACTACTGGGAAATCTGTTTTTCTCAGCTTGTTAAGAACCATTTCATCATCTTCAGTCCAGTGAGTACCGTCAACAAGGAAAAATACTAGGTTCACATCACTCAAAGAGCTGTTTGCAGCGCGGTTCATCAAACGGTTAATTGCACGCTTTTCTTCAATATGAAGTCCAGGAGTGTCAACATAAATCGCTTGGTAATCACCCTCAGTTTCAACACCCATAATACGGTGACGTGTTGTCTGTGGCTTACGCGATGTAATTGAGATCTTCTGACCCAGAATATGGTTCAAAAGAGTCGATTTACCTACGTTTGGACGACCAACGATCGCGATAAAACCACAGTGTTGGTTTTCCGGTAGGCTAGGTTTTTTGCTATCTGATGCAAAAAATGCATCGATATCGAATTCTTGGTTGTTATCAGACATTGCTTAGTCGCTCTAATGCTGTTTCAGCGGCCGCTTGTTCTGCCTTGCGGCGGCTAGTGCCTTTACCGATAACAGGTTTATCCACACCTGCCACTTCACACTCAACCGTAAACTCTTGGTTGTGTGCTTCACCTTTAATATTAGTCACTGTGTAAACAGGCAGTGGATTTCTTCGACCTTGTAAAAACTCTTGTAGGCGAGTTTTCGGATCTTTCTGAGAAACACCAGGCTGAATAGACTCTAGGCGAGATTGGTACCAGCTTAAAATAGTGCGTCGAACAACTTCAGTATCGCTATCTAAATAGACAGCACCGATAATTGCTTCGACAGCATCAGCTAGAATAGAATCACGGCGGAAACCACCACTTTTCAACTCACCTGGACCTAATTTTAAGTAATCTCCTAGTGCGAATTCACGACCTAGTTCTGCCAATGTATGGCCACGTACTAACGTTGCACGCATGCGGCTCATATCACCTTCGTTAATTTTAGGGAAACGATGGTATAGATCATCAGCGATAACAAAACTTAAAATTGAATCGCCCAGAAATTCAAGACGTTCGTTATGTTTACCCGCAGCGCTGCGGTGAGTCAGCGCTAAGTGTATGAGATCGGCATCATTAAACTGATAACCGATCTTTCTCTCTAGTTTATCTATTGGAGAATTCATGCTCTCTCGATGTG
>NZ_JAKJSW010000216.1:0-6668 GCF_050337375.1 Vibrio makurazakiensis
CTACTATCAGATGTCGCAATTTTATGAAATAGGAGAGTGATAGTGAAAGGTTCGATATAAAAAAACCCACCGAATGGTGGGTTTTTGGAAACTGGTTAGGCTTATTTTTTGCCTTGAGTTTGCTTATCTTCTTCAGTCAAGTCGCGGATACGACGGCTGATATCACGACGAGCTTTAGAGATCTCTGCGCTCTTGATGATGTGGTCATCTACGCGATCTTCATAGTCAGCTTTCATGTTTTTGATGATGCCAACCATTTCGTCGTGCGTCATTTCTGGTTTGATGTAATCCAGAAGGTTATCAAGTAGATCAACACGCTTACGGTTGTCACGAACTTTCTTTTCGTTGTCTAGCAGTTCACGCTTAAGTTTGTTCTTACGACGTGCTTGGTTCACGATTTCAAATACGCTGCTCATAGATTCCTTTTCCTAATCTTGATAATACGTTAACTAAGGGTGATTAAAGCACAACAAAACGCGTAGTAACAGTCTTTAGATCAAAGCGATAATTGACTTGAACAAATAATCATCGTTCTCGTTAGGTGGTGATTGTGTTTCATTGATATATCACGATACTATCCAAGCAGAAGCACTAACTAAAATGTCATGAGTCAGCAGATAATGCGTGATGAACAAGAAGAGTATGCTGAAATGCCAGCAAACCAAGAACGAATTCGTAATGCTTATGTTAAAGAACGCAAGCAGTTAGAAATTGTAGAAATCGAGTTGAACCGTTCAAAAATCGTTATGATTGATGAGCAAGGTAGAAAGAAAAGAGTCCCTATTTTGTCAGAGCATTAGCCTGTGCTAATCAAAGACGGATGACAAAAATAATAATAAGGAATAAATATGAGTATTGAACTGTCTCCAATAGAAGCGCGCATTATCGGTTGTCTAATCGAAAAAGAAGTCACAACGCCAGATCATTACCCACTCACACTAAACAGCTTGACCTCTGCATGTAATCAAAAGAGTAATCGTGAACCAGTAATGGCTTTGTCGGAGTCAGATGTTCTTGATGCCGTTGATGGGTTAATCGCAAAACGTGTAGTCAGCGATGAAAGTAGCTTCAATAGTCGTGTAAACAAGTATCAGCATCGTTTCTGTAATACTGAGTTTGGAGATCTACAATTCTCAGATCAAGAACGAGGCATTATTTGCTGCATGCTATTACGTGGTGCACAGACTCCAGGTGAATTACGTACTCGAACAAATAGGCTGGCGACGTTTAGCGATGTAAAGGAAGTTGAAGCAACCTTAGAAGCTTTGGCTCAGCGTGAAGCTGGGGCTTTAGTTGTAAAACTGCCACGTGAAGCGGGTAAAAGAGAATCAAGATATCAGCACCTTTTAAGTGGTGAAGTTGATGTAGAAGCCATGGCATCTGCAGCGCCCGTTACGGTATCAAGTAGCGCGAACAATGAACGCATCACCGAGCTTGAAACTGAAGTGAGCAATCTTAAAGCTGAACTTGCTGAGCTGAAAGAACTGGTTCATTCTCTAATTTAATGGAATCAAAAGAACCACTTGATCAGTGGGTTGTTTACTTGATTCRCAATCGCCACAATGCGCTTTATTGTGGCGTGACCAATGATCTTAAGCGACGCTACGTTCAGCATCAAACAGGTAAAGGGGCCAAGGCTTTAAAAGGTAAAGGCCCTCTTTCTATTGCCTGGCACAAAACTGTCGACTCTAAAAGTACAGCGCTTAAGCTAGAGTACTCTATAAAACAGCAAACTAAATCGACGAAAGAGAAGCTAGTCACATCACAGGTCTCTGTCGACCTTGTCGATGGAAAGGCCACTTATTCATAAGGTCGTTACTCCTCATTTAATAGCTCTTCTTTTTTCAATATATCCTCATTTTTCTATTGCCACTCGATGTCTATGACCTGTGTGATCAGCTAATAGACCTTAGTCGTACAGATAATTCTTTGTCAGCACATTAAAATGGATGTAATCAAGCTGTATAAGGAATCAAGAAATGGAAGTCGGATTATTTTGGGCAGAGAAGATGTTGCTTGTCTTAGGAGTATTATTTGTACTGACTGGGGTAATGCAATATGGGAAGCGCAGCCAAGACTGGAAAGGCGTTGTCACTATGTTTTACAAACGTATCCCTATGAATGTTACTGAATTCAAATGGTATCGATTAGGTATAGCCTCGCTCGTATTCGCTGTGATTTTAAAGTTTGCTCTTTTGATTTTTTGGCCTTCGTATTCATTTTAGTCGGAAAGCAGGTTTAGCCGTATGGCTTTCTGACATTTATGCCACTTGTAATGAGGTAAGTGGCTAAATTGACGCATTTTATTTACCTTAGTGATAATTCTCTCATCATTATAAAATACTTCAATCATTCTTACATTTACCCCCTCTCTCCGTACCTGATACCATAACAATCTGTTACACTCTTATCTATACGTGTAAATTATAGTGGTGGAAGGATGCCGTTTCCCGTTCTTATATGTGATGATTCCGCTCTTGCTCGAAAGCAAATGGCGCGATCTCTCCCTGCGACGTTGAATGCAGAGGTAACGTTTGCCGTACATGGTTTAAACGCGTTGGAAGAATTACAACAAAACCAGTTCGAATTGATGTTCCTCGATTTAACCATGCCAGAGTTAGATGGCTATGGAACATTAGAAGAAATGCAGCGCTTAGGCATGACGACACCGGTTGTGGTTGTTTCTGGTGATATTCAACCAAAAGCGCAAGAAAAAGTATTGTCGTTGGGCGCTAAAGCTTTTCTGCAAAAACCGATCGACAAAGAAAAGTTAAAATCGGTTTTAAAAGAGCTTGTTGAGCCACCACAACAGCCGCAAATTATTACCCCTCAGGCTTTAGACTTACCGATCCTTCGCCGACGTGACATATACATGGAAGTCGCAAACGTGGCGATTGGACGAGCTGCTGATGCTTTAGCCCGTCACTTTGATGTTTTCGTCCACTTACCTTTACCAAACGTAAATATCTTTGAAGTGAGCGAACTTCATATGGCACTGAGAGACTTGGCTGACAATGATCAGGTATCGGGTGTTTGCCAAGGCTTTAGTGGTGAAGGTATTGCAGGCGAAGCATTAGTCTTATTAAGTGACTCTAGTGTTGCTGATCTAAAGCAGTTAATGAAAGTCCCAACAGACAGCGAAGAGCTCGAAGAACTTGAGCTGTTGATGGATGTATCTAACATTCTTGTGGGTTCTTTTTTGAATGGCTTAGGCGAGCAGTCAGAAGTCCGCTTTTTCCAAAGCTCCCCGGTGCTTTTAGGCCAACATATATCGATTGATTCAGTCATCGCTAATACGGCAGGCTCTTTCCAAAAAACCATGACTTTTGAAGTGAGCTACAATATTGACGGGACTTCAATACGTTGTGATTTGTTGTTTATGTTTGTTGATGAGTCTCTACCGTTGTTGGATAACAAACTGTCTTACCTTATGGAGGAATTCTAAGTATGTTAAGCCTCCCCGCAGAATTTGAGCAGTTCCACTGGATGGTGGATATGGTGCAAAACGTGGACATGGGACTTGTCGTGATCGATAGGGATTATAATGTTCAGGTGTGGAATGGTTTTATGACGCACCATAGTGGTAAGCACTCAGCTGATGCTATTGGCAAGTCACTGTTTGAACTCTTCCCAGAGATACCAGAAGACTGGTTTAGAATGAAAACTAAGCCTGTGTACGATCTTGGCTGTCGAAGCTTCATTACATGGCAACAGCGACCTTACCTATTTAAATGTCGTAATGTTCGTCCTGTAACCCAGCAGGCAGACTATATGTACCAAAACGTAACGCTGAACCCGATGCGAAGCCCAACAGGACAAATAAACTCTCTGTTTTTGTCGATTCAGGATGCAACAGCAGAAGCGTTGGTCTCACTAGGTAAATAAGTACTATTTACTAGCCGTTTACTATGAAATAAACAGTGTAAGTTTGAAGTATGGGGACTCATAAACTGAGTCCCCATATTTTTATTCTTTGCATACCTATTACATTTTGGAATGTTTAAACTGTAACTCGACCAATCGTTGATAAAGCTCGCAGCTTTGCAATAGCGACTGGTGATCGCCAATTTCCACTAGCTTGCCCTGATCCAAAACCGCGATTTGATCGGCATGCTGGATCGTTGATAAACGATGGGCAATGATTAATGTTGTTCTACCACGCATTAGTTCTTCAAGTGCCTGCTGTACATGGTGCTCACTCTCGCTATCTAGCGCGCTGGTGGCTTCATCTAGTAGCAGTATATGTGGGTCTTTTAAGATGGCGCGAGCAATAGCAATTCGCTGTTTTTGTCCTCCAGAAAGTCGCACACCACGCGCGCCTAAGAAACTGCTATAACCTTCGGGTAGTTTCATAATAAATTCATGAGCATGGGCTTTCTTGGCTGCTTCAATCACTTGCTCATCGGTTGCATCTGGTTTCCCATATCGAATGTTATGAAAAACATCGTGGCTAAATAGGGCGGGTTGCTGTGGAACTAACGCCATTTGCTGACGTAGCTCGTTAGGATCGAACTTTCTCAAATCTACACCCCCTAATTGAATGCCTCCAACTTGTGGGTCGTAAAAGCGTTGCAGAAGTTCGAATAAAGTACTTTTCCCCGCACCAGAAGGGCCAACTAAGGCGAGAACTTTTCCTTTTTCCGCTTTCAACGTTAAAGCATCAGTCGCTGATTGATCTGGACGAGAAGGGTAGTGGAATGTAACGTTTTCAAAGGTGACTTCTGCGGATAACCCATTTAAAGATGTTGGGTTCTTTGCTGGAGCGACGATATGGCTGTCCACTTGCAGTATTTCAATCAACCGCTCTGTCGCGCCTGCTGCTCTTTGCAATTCTCCTAACACTTCTGAGATTGTAGCTAGAGATGAAGCGACCATAATCGCATAGAACACAAACGCGCCTAAATCACCTGCTGACATAACACCGTTTATTACATCGCTGCCTCCAACCCATAGCATGCCCGCAATAGCACTAAACACAATCACAATCACACCAGAAATTAGGATCGCACGTTGCTTCACTCGCTGACGTCCTATCTCGTAGGCCTTTTCCACCTCTTCCGAAAAGGAAGTTCGCTCTTGAGTTTCTTGGTTGTAGCTTTGAACGGTTTTAATGTGCTCTATCGCTTCACCTGCGTAACTGCCTACATCTGACATTGAGTCTTGGCTTTTTCGTGATAGTGCACGAACGCGTCGTCCGTAAAATAGAATGGGTACAAGGATAAATGGCACAGAGGCGAGCACAATTAGCGTAAGTTTAATGTTGGTGGCAAACAACATTACGATTGCGCCTATACACATTAGTGCGCTGCGCATTGCCATTGAGAATGAAGAACCAATGATACTTTGTAGCAGCGTAGTATCTGTAGTAATACGCGACATGATGTCACCGCTGCCATTAGTTTCAAAGTAGCTAGGGTGCAAGGTAATGACATGGTTAAATACGGCTAAGCGGATATCGGCACTGACTCGTTCGCCTACAGAAGACACTAAGTAAAACCGAAAAAATGTACCGATTGAAATCATGACCGTCACAGCAAGGATAAACTGAATAGCACTGCCTAAATCGGAGAGTGATTGTTGGGAAAACCCTTCGTCTATAAGAATGCGTACCCCGTGGCCGACTGAAAGGGTAAGTGATGCGGTGCAAATCAATGCAATAAGTGCTGCGAGCACACGACCTTTGTAAGGGCGGATGAATTGTATTAACTCAAGCAAGATGCCTAGATTCTTGTCTTTGGATTTTTGGTGATCATGCTGGGAGTCTAGCTCCTGGCTTTGAGACGGTTGAGCTTGCATAGTATCGCCTTCTATTTTTTATACTGTAGCGAACGAAGTCCGTTATGGTTTTATATTGAGACTGGCTAGTTCCTTTTACAAGGTATTGGGGCTGAAGCTGAAAATAGCAACGATAGGAATGTATTTATTTTCCACCTGTATAATAAAAATTAGAGGTGCGATAGGGTGAATACCCCTGTGATGTCAGTGAAGCACCTTCTCCTAGGATGATGAGCTAGTAAGAGTTGACCATAGGTTAATATTAGTGCTTGAAATGGAATAGTACTTACTAAAAAATTAAAGGCCGCATAGAGCGACCTTTATATAGGAGAGTAGCAGAAAAACTATGACTGGTAGCGTGCTTCCACTTCGTTCGCTTTATGGAAATTTTGGTGAGTTGCGAGTTGGTTTCCATAACGCTCAATATGTTCAAAAGAAGAGATTGAACCATTGTTTTGTAATATCTCAACAATGAATGACATCATGAAGTCTGCGCCTGTTAGACGTTCGTCAACTAAGTAAGTTTTATCTTTTAATGACTCATTGAAATAACCCATCACTTTCATTGTTTCAGCGTCAGCGTAACCACCTAAAAAGTTAGTATCACAGCCGTCTTTTTCTACAAACATTTTTAGTAGTAGTGGAAGAATCGCTGAGCTTTCCGCAAAGTGGATCCATTGCGAGTATTCTACGTAGCTTGGAGTGTTGCGCTCAGGAGCAAATTTTGTCATACCGTATGTGTTGATAAGGTACTCTGTAATAGCTCCTGACTCAGAAATCACCATGCCATGGTCTTCAATAACCGGTGACTTTCCCAGTGGGTGAATACTTTTTAGTTCCGGTGGCGCAAGAAAGGTTAAGCTGTCGCGTTGATACGGCTTTACCTGATACTC
>NZ_JAKJSW010000217.1:0-6668 GCF_050337375.1 Vibrio makurazakiensis
GCATAATGCTTTCAAGCACATTGAATAACAGGTCAATTTCCTCTATCGAGTTGTAGTGCATACAGCCAATACGAACCACACCTTTTTCTTCAACACCCAATTGCTTAACTAAACCCAGAGCGTAAAAGTGTCCGTTACCTACACAGATATTATGTTCACCTAAAGAACGAGCGATAAACTCTGGCTCAAACTTGTCAAAAGTTAAAGCAAACGTCGGGGTTCTGACATCTGAATCCGACTGCTTTCGTCCGTAAAGGTGCACACCTTCTAACTCTTCAAGACGTTGCAGAAAATACTCACTCAACTCTGCTTCATGCTTGTTAAACAACTGATAGCTTTGCTCTAAACGTTTACGTAACGAAGCGCTAGGATCACCGCAATGAGCAAGGTATTCCACCGCTGAAATAAACCCTGCTAGCGCTTCAAAACTCTGAGTACCCGTTTCAAATCGCCCCGGCCCAACATTGGTAGCTGGCTCTACTTTATAAGGTTTAATCGTATGCAACCATTGCGGAGCAATATAAGCCATACCTAAGTGAGGACCAAAAAACTTATATGAAGAGCAAGCTAAGAAGTCACACTTGAGCGCTTGTACATCAACAAGATGGTGCGGAGTATAATGAACCGCGTCAACATACACCTTAGATCCTACCTGATGTGCTAGTTCAACGATTCTTTTAACATCAGTAATGCTACCCGTCGTATTGGATGCATGGGTAACAGCAACTAGCTTGGTCTTCTCATTCAATAGTGATTCAAAATGTGCCATATCTAAACTAGCATCTTTTTCATCGACACGAACTTGATGAACWACCACCCCTTTATCTTCCGCGGCCTGTTGCCAACTAGAGACATTAGAATAATGATCTAACGCAGTGACAATAATCTCATCGCCTTGGTTCCAATCACGGCTGATCGCCCGGCTCAATTGGAAGGTCAATGACGTCATATTTGCGCCAAAGATTAGATTGCCAGATGATTCCGCATTCACCAAAGCTTGAGCCGATTCACGCGCTGCTTGCATTAAATGAGTCGTTTTATGACTCGAAAAATAATGACCACCTAAATTCGAATTGTAATGCCCTAAGTATTCTTGCATTGATGCCAATACAGAGACAGGTACTTGCGAGCCACCTGGGCCATCAAAAAAGGTTACAGGCTTATCGTTATAATACTGGCCTAACGCTGTGAACTGATCCCGAACTTGATTAAGAATGAAAGCCATTTGTACCTACCTTTGCAGTGAGAACAAACACATCCATATAACCTTCTTTGTTTTCCTGTACGCTACGAATAGGCTGGGCGTTATGCCAGAGCTTACTATCGGCTAACATAGCAACTTCACCATTTTTCAATATCTTAGTAAAAAACGGCTCTTCAGTGTTCGTGCTATAAAGCATAATGTCGCCACCACTTATGTTATGGCGCCCTACTCCAACAATCGCTATATGATCAAATCCATCTTGATGAACACCTTCTGGTGCTACCTGCGTTTCATCGTAAATTGCAGTGATACGCATTTGATGAATTTCAATTTCTTGACCATTAGGAAGATGATTACTTGAAGTAAACATATTGCACATTTCCAGCATACCTTCGCTCTGTAGGATAGCTGATTCAATAGGTTCGAATTGCCTCACCACATTCCCTTGGAAGTGGTTGATATCGTCTGATTGCATAAACTCATGCTTTTCTTGTTCTTTTAGCATGCCATCGACTACACGAATGACAGAGTAACGGCGCAAGCGAAACTTTCCGTCTGCATGCTCAGTGCTAGGCAAATCAAAAAAAGATGGAGAAAGCTGAGAGATAGCATTATGACTAAGGCTAGTTAATTGCAGGGTATTTCCTTGAGAATGTAACAACATCGACTCCTTAATGAATGTGCAATACTTGTGAATATTTAACATTTATTTCACAACCAAGCTTACTCAGTAATTCTGCAAATACAACGTTAATTAGCAATAAACTCCATCAAAAGTAAATATTAAGAGTATAACACCAACATTTTGCAAATAAATAGTTATAGCGACCAGATTAAAGATYGCAAGCATTGAAAAATCAGAACACTCTTCTAAAGTAATCACTCATACTCAACAATAACAATAACTTAGAATAAAATTCTGTTTAAACTCCACGTCATTACAGCGAACTGTCTCTACCATATAACCATTAATTACAATTGGCTCACGGTTAAATCTTTAATTACCTCTGTATTTTCCATACAATCGGTTACGACTATTATAAAAACTATTTTCGATTTCGGAGTCCCAATGAGTGACGTAAAACATTGTAATTTGTTAATTCTTGGTTCTGGCCCTGCTGGTTACACCGCAGCTGTTTATGCAGCGCGTGCAAATTTAAACCCGGTGATGATCACTGGTATGCAGCAAGGTGGTCAATTAACCACAACAACTGAAGTTGAAAATTGGCCAGGTGATGCTGAAGGCCTAACAGGACCTGCATTAATGGAGCGTATGAAAGAGCACGCTGAACGTTTCGAAACAGAAATCGTTTTCGACCATATCAATGAAGTTGACCTAGCGAACCGCCCTTTCAGACTCAAAGGCGACTCAGGCGAATACACGTGTGATGCCTTAATCATTTCTACGGGCGCATCAGCGAAATACCTAGGCTTAGATTCAGAAGAAGCATTCAAAGGTCGTGGCGTTTCAGCTTGTGCAACTTGTGATGGGTTCTTCTACCGTAACCAAAAAGTAGCGGTTGTAGGTGGCGGTAACACAGCGGTTGAAGAAGCTCTGTACTTATCGAACATTGCATCAGAAGTTCATTTAGTTCACCGCCGTGATACTTTCCGCGCAGAGAAGATCTTAGTTAAGCGCCTAATGGACAAAGTTGAAAACGGAAACATTGTCCTTCATACAGACCGCACTTTAGATGAAGTCCTTGGTGATGATATGGGTGTGACGGGCGTTCGAATTAAAGATACTCGTTCGGATGTAACAGAGGATATCGAGGTAATGGGTGCATTTATCGCAATTGGTCATCAACCAAACACTGCGATCTTCAAAGGCCAAGTAGATATGAAAGACGATTACATCATCGTTCAGTCTGGTTTAGAAGGTAATGCCACTCAAACAAGCATCGAAGGTGTTTTTGCTGCAGGTGATGTTATGGATCATAACTACCGCCAAGCAATTACTTCAGCAGGTACTGGTTGCATGGCTGCACTTGATGCGGAACGTTTTCTTGACAGTTTGAACGATAAATAAAATGTGATTTTTCACTTTTGTTTCAATTCCATAAAGCCCGGTGGTATATCCACCGGGCTTTCTTTTGTATACTAGCCGCCCTCAACTGAATAATAATTATCATTAAGCCTTCATAATGGATAAGAAAAAACAACGCAGCTTGAATAAGTGGCTTAAGCAACAAAGCAGCCTAGCAAAACGCTGGCTCATGATTGCTATTGGCCTTGGCGTACTTTCAAGTGTCTTTTTGCTGGCACAAGCCGCTTTACTCGCCTCTATCCTCCACCAGCTTATTATCGAAAATGTCGATAAATCTGAACTTGTCATGCACTTTGTTGGTCTTGCAGCTTCTGTTATCGGCCGCGCAGGCTGCACTTGGGGTCGTGAAATCGCAGGTTATCGCTGTGGTGAACAGATCCGTGTCTATATAAGACAACTTATCCTAGATAAGCTACGTGATTTGGGCCCCGCTTACATCAAAGGTAAACCTGCAGGTACTTGGGCAACGCTACTTCTCGAGCAAGTAGAAGACATGCAAGATTTCTTCTCTCGATACTTACCACAAATGTCGCTGTCGGTAATGGTACCTTTCATCATTCTTGTGGTTGTATTCCCTATAAACTGGGCTGCTGGCTTAATCTTTTTGATCACAGCACCACTTGTGCCGATTTTTATGGCTTTGGTGGGAATGAAAGCCGCAGATGCCAACCGTAAAAACTTCAAGGCTCTACAACGCTTATCTGGTCACTTTTACGACCGACTTCAGTCCATGACTACAATACGTTTATTTGATCGTACTAATGCGGAGACCGAGGTTTTAAAAGGTGCATCAGAGGTATTTAGAACACGAACGATGGACGTGTTGAAGATTGCATTCCTTTCGTCTGCTGTACTTGAGTTCTTCACATCTCTCTCAATCGCGATGACCGCTGTTTACTTTGGTTTTAGCTATATCGGTGACCTTAACTTTGGTCATTACGGTGTAGGAGTTACTTTGTTTGCTGGTCTATTTATCCTGATCCTAGCCCCTGAGTTTTACCAACCACTTCGTGATTTAGGTACGTATTACCACGCAAAACAACAAGCTGTTGGCGCCGCTGAAAGTATCGTTGAGTTTTTAGAAACTGACATCACTAAAGTTCAATCAGGTACAACACCACTTTCTGGCGTTAGTGATATTGCGATCAGCGCTAGTAACTTAAAAGTATTGAGCCCAGAAGGCGCAGAACTGGTCGGCCCTATTTCTTTTGATATAAAAGCGAACCAGTCTGTTGCACTCGTTGGCCCTAGTGGCGCAGGTAAAACAAGCTTAATTAACGCTATTCTAGGGTTTATGCCTTATGAGGGGAGCCTTAAGGTCAACGGTATCGAACTTCGAGATCTGGAGTTAGCTTCCTGGCGTGAACAAATCAGTTGGGTTGGTCAAAACCCACTACTATTGCACGGCACCATTCGTGACAACGTCACCCTTGGTAAGTCAAACATTAGCGATGAAGTGGTCAATCAAGCTCTATCTCAATCTTATGCTGACGAATTTGTGAATGAACATGGCCTTGATTACATGATTTCAGATCGCTCTGGCGGATTATCTGTAGGGCAATCTCAACGTTTAGCCCTAGCACGAGCAATGATTCAAAACGGTAGTTTCTGGCTACTCGATGAGCCAACGGCTAGCTTGGATGCACGCAGTGAGCAACTGGTAATGAAAGGTATTCATACCAATATTGCGTCCAATACTGCACTGCTGGTGACTCACCAACTGGCTCCACTTCAATCTGTTGATAACATCATAGTGATGAATTCAGGAAAAATCGCAGAGCAAGGTAACTATCAAGCCCTCGCTCAAGCTGGTGGACTCTTCGAAGAAATGCTTAATGCTAACTTAACGCAACAAAACAACGATAAGGGGAACCTAGATGCGTGATTTACTCCCTTACCTAAAACTGTATAAGAAACATTGGTTCGGCCTTTCATTAGGTATGCTACTCGCCTTTGCAACGTTGGCGGCTTCTATCGGCCTACTGACATTATCAGGTTGGTTTATTTCAGCGTCGGCTGTTGCTGGCTTAACCATTGCACGTGAAACGTTCAACTACATGCTACCGGGCGGAGGTGTTCGCGGGCTTGCAATGTCTAGAACAGCTGGTCGCTGGGGGGAACGTGTAGTTAGCCATAACGCGACTTTCAAGTTGCTTACCGATCTACGAATCTTCTTCTTTAAAAAGCTGGCTCCGTTAATCCCAGGACGTATATCAAACCTACGTGACGCTGATTTATTGAATCGCTTAGTTGCAGATGTAGACGCAATGGATCATGTTTACTTAAGGTTGATCAGCCCTGTAACCGTCGGTGTACTTGGAATCTTATGTCTAACTTCATTCTTAATGTGGTTCGATTCTTCATTAGGTTTATTACTCGGTAGCATACTAGTTGTTCTACTGTTCGTTTGGCCTATCCTCTTCTACAAACTGGGTAAACGAAACGGTAGCGAGCTAACACAAAACAAAGCCGACCTACGTGTTGCGACTCTCGATTGGCTCGAAGGCTACAGTGAGCTAACTCTGTTTGGTGCAGAAGAGCGCTACCGCAATGTGATTTTAGAGTCGCAACAAAAATTAATGGCGAATCAGTTCGTGAACGCGAATCTAACTGGTTTAGCATCAGCAGCACTAACACTACTCAACGGTTGGACACTAGTTCTAATCCTATGGATTGCTGCTGATGGTGTTGGTGGAAATGCTCCAGATCCATTAATCGCATTAATGGCTTTTGCAACGATGGCGAGTTTCGAGTTACTTATGCCTATCGCAGGTGCATTCCAACACCTTGGTCAAACACTTTCGTCTGCTCGCCGTTTGAATGAAATCACGCTAGCAGAGCCAGATGTTGTGTTTAAAGGTGATAGTGTCGAACTGCCACAGGCGCTCGACGTTCATTTTGATAACGTCACTTTCCGTTACCCAGACAGTGACCGCGACATATTGAACGCCGTAAACCTTACAATACCTGCGAATAGTAAAGTCGCTATTGTTGGTCAAACTGGCTCAGGCAAATCAACGTTGATCCAATTACTATGTCGTTACTGGGATACAAACCAAGGCACAATATCAATCGCTGGACGTAATCTGACTGAATGGAGCGAGTCTCAGCTTCGTAATTCCATCAGTGTAGTTAGCCAACGTGTTGATATTCTCAATGGTTCTTTACGCGACAACCTTTTGATCGCTTTACCAAACGCAGACGATTCTGTTCTCGCTGACGTATTAACAAAAGTAGGACTTGATAAGCTGCTCTCAGATACAGGGTTAGATACCTGGTTAGGAGATGGCGGTCGTCATTTATCTGGTGGTGAAAAGCGCCGCGTCGGCATCGCGCGAGCACTCCTTCATAACGCCCCAATTCTACTTCTAGATGAACCAACAGAAGGCTTAGATAAACAAACTGAACAAACAATCA
>NZ_JAKJSW010000218.1:0-6635 GCF_050337375.1 Vibrio makurazakiensis
AAAGAAGACAATACATCGTTCAATTACAGCTATTATTTCTAATAAATAAATCAAATATGAAACAAAAAAGCCCTAACAGTCTCTGTTAGGGCTTTTTTTATTAAAAAGTTGAACTTTTTTGATTTAATTTAAAAATAACACTTCACAAATGATCACGCCAGAAGTATAGTCCACCTCAAGAGATCACAAATGAAACACTAAAGGCAAGATGCCACTTTTTGTGATACAGCCCAAGGATGGTTTTTTCATATTTGAACTAACTAGGAAACACAAATGAAAAAACTAGCAGTAGCTACAGCCGTTTTAGCATCACTTACAGCATCAACAGCATTCGCAGAGATCACAGTCGACGTTTACGGTGATCGTTCAACTAAATCTGAGTTCGGCAACAAAAGTACTCAAGGTATCGAGCTTGGTTACGGCTTTGATAACGGCTTTGGTTTGTCTGCAGAAGCAACTACAAATAAAGACCTAGACCTAGGCGCATCTTGGAAAATAGAAACATCTGAAAGCAGCTACCTAAAACCATCTATCGGTTACGTGTTTAAAGACACTAAAACAAAAATTCTGACTAACCCAAATCCAGGTGAGAACGCATACGAGTTCCAAGAAACCTCTGGTATGGACTCAAACGTAGTGAAAATTGGTCTTGAGTCTGGAGTTGATTACGGAAGCTGGTTCACTGCAGCCCGCGTTCGTTATGAAGCAAACACAGAAAAGCTTACAGAGCATCATGAGATTGGAACTGTTGACTCAAAGGGCAATCGCACTGCGACTTACTCTCACACAGATAGCCTACGTTCAGAAACAGCTCGATTAGACTTCACTCTTGGATACCGTTTAGACGCTGTAACCCTTACAGCGAAAGGCATCAACAAAATCGAGATCAACAAAGATCTTCGTCGCACTCTAGACGCTGCAGACATTGATCGCAGCCGAGTAAATTACGAATTTAAAGCCACTGTTACTGCTTATGACGGTGTTGCTCCATACGTACAGTTCGCAATCAACGACTCAGGCGTTAAAGGTGTTTCAGATGACCACGTTGTGAAGATTGGTACAAAGTTCTCATTCTAAAAACGATTAAGTAACGACCTACATCGTAAGCAAGGATGAATGTTGGCAAGGGAATGCCACCCCTTACTTTCAAACTATTTAAACGGTATCAAAATGAAAAAAACTATTTTAGCTCTAGCAGTAACTTCTCTATTTTCAGTATCAGCAATGGCCGAACATCACTGGCATGGCACTGTAGAAGCGAATGATAGCCAACTTGACAAGTTTGCAGCTGAAAACAATCTACGTGTAATGAAAGATAGCTCAGGTGTTGAGTACCTTATCGGAGGTGAGAGTAATGAGTTAATTGGTCAAGTAACTCATTACGGTGACATGATTTACGTTAAAAACTCACTTCAAGAAGATGTATTTCGCGCAAAAATCGACCAAGTTACTGGTGACGCAAAGGTTACAGTAATTGATGGTGATGATCAGCATCGAGTTTTTGTGAAAAGAATCAACGAAGCTGATAGAAACAACGACCAGAACGGCCACATTGACAATAGAAACGCAGCTATGGCGAAAGGCTTAGATGACGCTTTAAATCACGTAACTGTTTCTGGAGACGCTGTTGAAGTTAATGGTGTGACATACAGTAATGAGGATGTACGTGAAGCTGCCAATGCATTCGCTGAAATGTCAAAACAAGAACGTGCCGCTGTTGTAGCTCGTCTTGAGTATGAAGAACGCGCAGGCAACATCAAAGATGTGAAAATTGTTGACGGTGAAAGTAACGATGACAGCAGAAACAACGATATTATCGCAATCGATTCAGAAGTAGATGCACGTATATCTGAAGCTGGTGCTGCTGCTTACAAAGATGCTGCTGCATACGCTACAGCTACTGATGCGAAGCTAGCTAACCACGAATCTCGCATCGGTTCTCTTGAGAATCAAATGAAAGATATGGGTAACAAAATGCTAGTTCTTGAAGACCGCATGGATGGTGTTGTTGCTTCTTCTCACGCAATCACTAACGCACGTCCTGTTCTTAATTCTGCTGGTCAATTCGGTATGGGTATGGGTGTTGGTGCTGCTGGCTCTAAGCAAGCTATCGCTATCGGTGGTGCTTACCAAATCACTGATAACTGGTCAGGTACTATGAGCGTTAACTACGAAACAAAAGGTAAGGTTTCTAGCCACCAAGTTTCTGCAGGTGTTGGTGCTCAATACATCTTCTAAACATACAAAATAGAAATCGCCATGGATGGCGTGTACTGCCCTAAATCAAAGGCCATTCATGGCCTTTCATCAAAATGAGTTCATCCATGAAATTTACTCAACAAGTTCATCTATCCGTATTTGGTTATTTAGCCCTTATGTCTGTTCTCACTATCGTGGGTTTTAAGCATATGCCTAAAGCGTTTGCTGACTCTGAGTTTGTCAACGGAGTTCACTACACCACTCTCGATCGCCCAGCCTCCAGTAACCCAGAGATTAAGATGTTCTATACGCCTTTCTGCAAACCCTGTGCAATCGTTCACTCGCCAATCCAAATGATGGCAGAACGCGCGGGTGTGAAATTTGTCGATGTTCCAGTTAACGCTGGCAACCTTGGTAAAGACATTCAAGAAAGTATCATCACAGCACAAAACCAAGGCATTGATAAAAAGTTTGTCATTGGTCTACTTACTAATATCCACGACCGTAAAGGTAACGATCCACGTACACGCGAAGACTTAGCGCAACTTCTAGAAAAATGTGGTGGTAATGCAGATGAATTCAGAAAAGGGTGTGAAGAAATACACAAGCAAGCGGAGGAACTAGACCAACTCGTAAACGAATACTACGTGAGTGCTACCCCGACCATCGTTATAAACGGCAACAAACAAATTGCTCTCCACACTCTTAAAAGCTTTTCTGAACTAGAACAGCTACTAAACCACCTGTTAGAGGTGTAAATAATGTTGATCGAGCAAAAGTTAACTCAAGCAGCATCATTCGGTACAGAGGGAGTGACACGCACTTTAGACTTTGACCTAGCGAAGCTTGTAGAGGAAGTCGGTGAACTTGCTATCGAGGTTCAAATAAACCAAGGGCGCTTGCCAAAAGACAAAGGCGGTGTAGATGGGATTATTGGTGAAGCGGTAGACGTGATCAACGTGTCACTAGACATTATTTTCCTACATATGGCGACCAATGGTATTTCAGACCCGCACCAAATAGAACAAATGATCCAAAAGATATCTGCTAATAAGTTAACTCGATGGGCTAGTAAAGCCAAAGAGATTGAGGAACTAGCAAATGCTGAATAGAACTCTACTAACTGCAGCTCTAACTGTATCATTTGCAGCCCAAGCAAGCTCCACTACTGAGCAAATCGGAGATATGGGCCAGATCGCTATCCCTTTGGTCGCCCTTGGTATAGCCATTGACAAAGACGATAGAGAAGGTTTTTGGGAAGCTGCCAAGGGTATCGCAATTACTGCAGGCACAACGCACTTACTTAAGCACACGACTCAGGTTCTGCGCCCTAACAACTCTAACTTTCAATCATTTCCGAGCGGGCATACTTCAGCAGCATTCAGTGGTGCGGCATTTTTACATCACCGCTATGGGCTTGAATATAGCATCCCTGCTTACCTTGCCGCTTCATATGTCGGTTATTCACGGGTTTACGCAAACAAGCACTGGAAAACAGATGTACTTGCTGGCGCAGCCTTAGCTATCACCGTGAGCTACTTCGTTACGTCTCAATATAACGATCCAAACCTTGCTATTGAGCCCACTCAATTCGGAAATTCAGATGCTCAAGGCGTCAACTTTTCGTACAAAATTTAACTGTAGCGAGTAGTTAATTACGGCACGCTAGGCCTCGTATCCACATATCTAAATTATTTAGGGCTCTCAATGAAAATCAATCTATTGCTTTTGTTGTCACTATGCGCTTTTCAAGCCCATGCTTTACATATATTGACTTCAATAAAACCAATCCAAATGATCGCTCATGAATTGGTATTAGAAGAAGACAGTACATCTTCTCTACTGCCTGTAAGTGCATCCCCCCATGATTATGCGCTTAAGCCGTCGGATATCGTTGCCATGCATAACAGTGATCTAATCATCTGGTTTGGCCATGATCTAGAAGGCTTTTTAACGAAGCCGATATCAAACTTAGAGTACGTTTTAACTCTTTCAGATAGCGAACATTTGACCTTGAGAGCATTTGGGAAATCTTGTGGTTGTGGAAAAAGTCATGGTAGCTATGACCCACATATCTGGCTAGGCCCACAACAGGCGAGAGAAGTTGCCCAAAGTATCACTGAACGCCTAATAGAAATGGATAAAAAAAATCAAACTCGCTATCAACTTCGCTTAGAAGCGTTTAACCGTGAACTCTCTGAAACCGTGTTTGATATTTCTACCCGACTAGAGCCTATACGAGATAAAGGCTACTTTGTTTTTCACGATGCTTATGGCTATTTTGAAGAGCACTTTGAACTCAACAACCTTGGGTATTTCACTGTCGACCCAGAGCGTAAATCTGGTGCGAAAAAGCTCAATTCAATTAGGACAACTCTATTAGAGAAGAACGTTCAATGCGTATTTTCTGAACCACAATTTACCCCTTCAGTCATTAAGTCAACAACCAAAGGAACATCGACTCAAATAGGTCGCCTAGATCCCTTAGGAACAGATATCGAAGTGCATGATGGAAGCTATTTCTCATTATTGGATTCAATAACCGATGGGCTTACAGAGTGCTTCAGTGATCGCTAAAAATATCTGCTAACAGTGCTTCTGTTAGCTTTCCTCTCATTACAAAATTTCAGTCTATTATGAAACCTATTCTTGTTTTATTGGCGTTTGTCAGTTTCTATTCTGCCCAAATATGTGCCCACCCTCATTCATGGATTCAGATGAATACTTACGTTCAAGGAGAGCAAAGCACCATCTCTGGTTTTTATATGGAGTGGGAATTCGATGCAATGACATCTACTTATATGCTTGACGGAGAACCAAATATAAATCAAGAAACACTGCAAAACTTAGCTAAAGAAGTCATAGATAACATGATGAGTAGCCACTACTTCACGTACTTCTATCAACGCGATAATCCAATCAGATATAGGAAAGCGATTGATGCTGCAATGACTTACCACAGAGGAAAAATAACACTAACTTTCGATTTACCTCTGGCAAAGCCCATCACAGTGCTTGATGAAGAGTTGAAACTATTGATCTTCGACCCATCTTACTTTGTCGATATGAGTTGGGATACGCAGCAATCCATTCACTTAAGCCATGAACTTAATTGCTCGACTCGCCTTAAAGCTCCAAACCCCACACCGGAACAAGTAGCTTTTGCACTGTCACTGCCTATAGATGCAGACCCTGATAACGAGCTCGGACAATTGTTTACTGAAACGCTTTACATTAGATGTGAAAACCATGCTGAACTTTAAAAAAATCTTATTTCTTGTTTTCTTAACTATTATATCTGTCGCAACGTGGATGCATTGGCCTCAATTTTTTACTCATGCGATAAAAATACAAAGAGAGCTAAACAACCTGTTAAGTGAACTCATTTATGACATCCACGAAGGAAAAACTCACTCCATATTCGCTTTTATCGGAGTCAGTTTCTTATATGGACTCATTCACAGTTTAGGAGCTGGTCATGGAAAAATAGTCGTAGCATCGTATCTTGTGACGAACAAATGCACTCTCTCTACTGCAATATTTATTACCGTGACTTCAGCATTACTACAAGCTCTTGTCGCGATAAGCATTATTGAAATYATGATTGAAGTATACGCTGCATCTATGGCCGAAATGTACGACACAGTAGAGACAGCTATTAGACTCAGCTATTTGTGCATTATCGGGTTAGGTATTTTATTAATGGCTCAAGCATTCAATACCGTGCCAAAGAAAAAAGCATCATATTCGAGTGTCGCTAGCATTGTGCTGTCAATTGGGATCAGGCCATGCACTGGTGCGGTTATGGTTTTACTGTTTGCAAATATGGTGGGGTATAGAGAGCTTGGGATTTACAGTGCACTCGCTATGGCGTTTGGAACAGCCATGACAACCTCTATCATTGCTTGTTTGTCCGTGGTCACTAGAAAAAACGTTTCGATTGTTACTTTATTGAAAGCTGGTGGTTCACCTTCTATTTCCAAGTTTTTGGGAGGCGCTTTCTTAGCCATGATCGGGTATATTTTTTTCACACAAAGCAATGTATTAGGTCTTATTGAAATCTAACTAAAGTCCCTCTCCACTATTGGGCTGACACTGTGAATGGATAATGAAATACAGGCGAGTAGGTAACTTAAAGAAGTCAATAAAAACCTAACCCAACGCTGGGCTTCGACACTCCCAGAGTGCTAAAGAGTAGAGATTTATCTCTAGATAAAAGAAAGGCTCGCGTGACTAATGCGAGCCATATGCAGTTTAGGGGGTAAACCACAAATTCACCGTTATGATGAATTCTTCATGCTAAGTGATGACAGTGTGAGCCTTTCATCATATAGCTCCATTTTTAAATAATTAACGAACATTAATCAATATCTCAATGTTAGGTTTACGTTAATTAAAACCACAATAACTGTGCTGATAATAAAGGTAAATTAGAC
>NZ_JAKJSW010000219.1:0-6589 GCF_050337375.1 Vibrio makurazakiensis
ATTTTGGGTTCGACCATTATTTTGGCGAAACGGCTATATTTCGCCAAGCCGTGAAAGGTTATACTACGTAAGTTCTTCATTTACTGAGTTATTCAATTGGACTACTTACATTTATCGCGCGTGAGTTTAAAGCATCTAACCGCACTTCATATCATGCTAAATACCCACAGTGTCACACTTACCGCCGACCAAATGTGTGTAACCCCATCAAGTGTTAGTAAAACCTTAACTCAGCTACGTGAGTTACTTAAAGATGAACTCTTCTACCGCGATGGTACCAAGCTTATCCCTACTCCTTTCGCTGTGAATATTGGCCCAACCGTTCATGCTATTTTATCGAGTRTGAATGGGCTACTGCATCAAAAAAGTTTCTCTCCTGAGGAATACCAAGGCAGTTTTAGCTTATCCATGCGCGAAAGTACTTTTGAGTTATTTGCTCCCATTATTAGTCGTATATCAACACACTCTGCGCCAAAGGCTTCATTATGTGTTTATTCGAAGGAACAGCTTGGATTTGATGCTCTTTTGAGTGGGCAGGTCGACTTCATTCTTCTGCCACACGACATTAGTCAGCCTCCAACCAACAACAAAGACTTGGTATGGAAAAATGTCCTATCCGACGAAATGGTTTGCCTGATGGATAGTGAACATCCGTTGGCCAATAAAACGCTGACTACTGACAATTATCTAGACTATCAGCACATCACGATCTTAGATAAAGAGCTTGCTGCACCGTATTTTGAGCAGTATTTAGTTCAGCAGCATAAAGCTCGTGATATTGCTATCTCAGTCGCTGATTTCGGTGCTGCTGCAGTAATGTGTCACCATACTCAGTTTTTGTTTACGTGCTCAAAAGCATGGTCAAAGCGTGCGAGACAAGCGCAAGGCCTGGTTGCTAAGCCCTTGCCATTTGRTTATGGAAGAGTTGCGTACAGCCTGGTTTGGAGCAAACCGAACATGAACGATCAAGCGATGCAATGGCTACGAGATCAGTTCATATTAGATGAAGACTAAACTTAGTCCTTTAACTCGCGATACAGTAACTAGTGAGAGAGCCGTTCGCTCTCCGCATTACTCTATCAATTCGCTTACTTAAAACTACCAACTCCAATAAATAGGGGTCGCCATATTAAGCTAAGGGAAACGTAGGCAATTAGTCTTTATTCAATTGTTCCGGGTTCCACTTTCCGTGATGAATAGCGGATGCGACGTCTCTTCTTGGTAGCCAGCCTAGTGTTTCCAGTTCCGGTTTATCCTTAAAGTGCTCGACATACCCGACACAAAGGTAAGCAACAATATCAATATTTTCTGGGATATCTAACGCGTCACGTAGTGCTGAGTCATGTAAAATACTCACCCAACCTACCCCCAAGTTTTCAGCCCTTGCCGCTAACCATAGGTTTTGAACAGCGCAAACCGTGCTATACAGGTCCATTTCCTGCTTGATAGTTCGACCTAAAACAACAGGCCCTGTTCGACTTCTATCACACGTAACACAAATTCCAATAGGTGATTCAACAATGCCTTCCAATTTTAAGCGCTTGTACTGCTCTTGCTTCTCATCATTAAACATCTCAGCCGATTCAGCATGAGCTTGGTTAAACCCATTTTTAATTTTCTGCTTAGTCTCTTTATCTTTCACCACCACAAAATCCCATGGCTGCATAAAGCCTACACTTGGCGCATGGTGCGCCGCGGTAAGAACTCGCATCAATACATCTTCAGGGATTTCATCGGCAAGAAACTGTCCGCGAACATCTCTGCGGGCAAAAATCGTTTTATACACAGCATCACGTTCAGTTGATGAAATTTCCATAGTTACAGACTCTTACTAACAAAAAACTTATTATCCACATTCCGGCTGAACATACGAGTCTCTTAGGCACCTAACTAGGTGCAGAGAAGTACCTTTACAACGTCATCGGTAGTTACTTATGCGAATAGCGGCTATGAACTCATGAATCAGTAGCGGTCTGAATGCATCATGGTAGAATGCGCGCATATTTCTTATCTTCGTATAAGAATCGATACCCTATTCACCATGACTTGAGATACCTATGCCATTTTCCAAACTTGGATTAAGCGACCCAATTGTTAAAGCTGTAAAAAAACAAGGCTACGAAAAGCCAACACCAATTCAGGAAAAAGCGATCCCAATCGTTCTTTCTGGCAAAAACCTAATCGCAGCTGCACAAACGGGTACAGGTAAAACAGCCAGCTTTGTACTACCTATTCTAGAGATGTTAAGTAAAGGTGAGACGCAGCGAAAGAAACGTATTCGCGCGGTAATTCTTACGCCTACTCGTGAGCTTGCTATTCAAGTAGAACAAAACATCACTAAATATGCGAAGAACCTAAACCTGACTTCACTTGCGATGTACGGTGGCGTGAAATATCAGCACCAAAAAGATCGCCTTATTGAAGGCGTTGATATTCTGGTGGCAACTCCAGGACGCTTAATCGATATGTACGGCCAACGAGCTGTTCATTTCGACGAAGTAGAAGTACTTGTTCTTGATGAAGCTGACCGCATGCTAGACATGGGTTTCATTGAAGACATTAATAAGATCATCGCTCGTCTTCCACAGAACATTCAAAACTTATTGTTCTCAGCAACACTTTCTAACCCTGTACGCGATCTTGCTAAAAGCGCGATCAATGAAGCAGAAGAAATTTCAATTGCTAAGCATGACGCATCAAAAGCAAGCATTGAGCAATGGTTGGTTACTGTCGATAAAGACAGAAAATCTGCGCTACTTAGCCACATGATCACTGAAGGTGATTGGGATCAGGCGCTAATCTTTATCGAGACAAAGCACGGCGCAGCTAAGCTGGTTAGCCAACTTGAAAAAAGAGGCATCCAAGCTGAATCTTTCCACAGTGGCCGTAGCCAGGCAGTTCGTGAGAAAGTGCTCGCTGATTTTAAGAAGGGTAAATTGAAGTACTTAGTTGCAACTGGTGTTGCTGCGCGTGGTATTGATATCGACAACTTAAGCCGCGTAGTGAACTACGACTTGCCTTTCCCTGCTGATGACTATGTTCACCGTATCGGACGTACTGGTCGAGCTGACGCTTCTGGTGAAGCAATTTCTTTCCTATCAAAGAATGACTTCAAGAACCTTTGTATTATTGAAAAGCGTTTAGGTCACCTAATCACTCGCAAAGTAATCGAAGGCTTTGAGCCTCGTAAGCCCGTGCCAATTTCAGTACTTAACTTTGTGCCAAAGCATAAAAGAGAAGCAGAGTAACAGCACTGCTCAATAAGTTGTAATTAACAAACTGAGCACCACAAAATCAAAGGCGAAGTGATATTAACACTTCGCCTTTTTCTATTCTGAGTCCTACAAGTGAACGAGCTTAACCAGAAATGTTATACGTTAGATACTTCTAATACTGCGGTGAGTTCATCTAACGGCATAGGCTTATGGAAATAAAAACCTTGTACTACGTCAACCTCCAGTGATTTCACGAGATCCAGCTCTTGCTGTGTTTCAACCCCTTCAACAATCACCTTAGCACCACTGATAGAGGCTATCTCACACGTCAGTTTCAGCAGGTTTCTTCCCTTCTCTGTATTCGAATTAACCACAAGTGAGCGATCAACTTTGATCTTATCGAATTCAAATTTCGATAAGTAGCCAATTGAAGAATAGCCCGAACCAAAATCATCTAAGGCTATCGAAACCCCAAAGGATTTTAATTCTTGAAGCACTTCAAACGTCACTTTCTCATCGCGAATAAGCGTGTCTTCGGTAATTTCCAATTCAACCTGTTCGAATTTCAACTGACTCTGATTGATCATATCGAACACAATACTTGAAAAATTGTTAATCAAGAATGTGTCAGGTGAAACATTGATAGAGATTTTAAAGTCATCTTTCTCAGCCAGAGGAGTAACTGCTTCTAGCGATTGTTTCATGACCCAGAGATCAAGCTCAGTTAACAACCCTAAATTTGAAAAGTGCTGGATAAAATGAGGTGGTGTTACTTTACCTACTTTGTCTTGATGACGGATAAGCACTTCTGCAGATGTTGATTTATTAAGGTGTAAATCGAATTGAGGCTGATAGAAAAGGACGAAGTCACCGCTATTTTGCAACTGACGAATGGCTTTCTGAGACTCAGATTTAGCATTAWGCTCAGGCAACACGCTATTTGAACGAGTAAAACCCGCTAAATCTTGGTTTGCAAAAAATCGTTCAGACTGAATTTTAGGTAGTAGTACATTATCGTTGCTCAACACTTCCATACGCCTAAAGAACGGGAAGTATATTGCACAGCCAATCGTCAATATAACGACTTGAAGAATGGCACCCGAAAACTGCTCTCCAGTTCCTATGTAACCGCTGATCACAGGAGGCGTTAACCAGCTCATTAATTCCGATATCGGAGGGACGATTCCTGTGTACGTTGCGAAATAGGCGATACATAAACCGACAACAGGGGTAATCAAAAACGGTATCACTAAAATGGGATTAAACATGATGGGCAAGCCGTAAATCACAGGCTCATTAATGTTGAATATACTTAGCAGTAACACGGTGAACGCAAGTTTTTTATATACCTTGTTTTTCGCAAACAAAAGCATGCAGAGAACCAAGCTAAGGGTGTTTCCCGCACCGCCCATACCCGCATAAAAATCAAAAAAGTTAGAAGTGAAAATCGGAATATCTGCACCAAATTCGTGATAATTTTGAATGCTCAATTCAGTAAGTTGGTAGATTTCCGTTTTATAGGAAGAAAACACAACATGTCCGTTAATACCCACCGACCACAATAAATTACGAGCTAACTCATAAAAGATGCCATCAGTCAGTGAGTTAGGGTCAAAGCTGGGAACAAGTAATTCGAAGGGAAGCCAATCGACTAAGTAATACTTTGAAAGTGTACTCAGGGAGAAAATACAAATCACGGCTAAACAACAGACGAAGACAAGGCTAATCGACTTCTCAACCACCGTGGGTAACTCTTCTTTCTCGACAATATTTAAACGACGAATCAACGCAACAATATGGCCTGTTACAATTGGCAAGCAAATAGCGAGAAATGTGTTACTCGGCACAATCATTTCACTTGATAACAGTCCCCACTGCTGACAAATGATAAAGTAACTCACAAGGGAAGAGATGATGACCGATTCTTTGAGTTGGAATTTTATATCGGCCACTACCTGTGAATAGAAGACGATTAACAGCACAGGGAAAACTTGCGAAACCAATACAGTCGCTTTGGCGATTTGAGCACTGTACTCACCTATGCCAAACCAGGTTGCAGCATTTGAGCCTAAAAGTAAGAATGCAGCAATAATGGACACAGGGAGTAATTTAATAAATACGTTGCATATACCCACGAGGTAAGGGTTATTGGAACCTCTTGAATAAATTGACTCACTACTGGCTTTCATACGACAAATAGCACTATATAGGATGTGATACCATATTTATCATCTTGACCTTTTTTCGTCTATATAAAAATGATTTTTTATTTAACAGTGTCACATTATCAACTTTTCCATCATTTAAAATGTTCACACTCTAAAACAGAATTTTCACGTATTTTAAGCGATAATTTAAAGAGTTTTACGTTTATTCACAATCTCCCTCTTAACAACAACTTGCATACTCATTCAACAAAAACAACTGTCATTAGTATTATCAACAATAGTTCAGTAGGTACTTCCACTAAACGCTCTTTATCAATTGTCAGAGGGTAATATTTCTTATAAAGTTCCGCTTTAATTTAGGTAGTATTATGATCACACCAATAGCTATTCGCCTGACCAAAGGCCAAGATTTAAAGTTAGAAATCCAGCGTTTAGTCACTGAAAGTCAACTTCAGGCAGGGTCTATCGCTTCATGTGTCGGTTGCGTTTCTCAGCTCAACATTCGCCTCGCTAATGCTGACTTCACGAAGACAATTACAGCCCCTTTCGAAATCGTATCTTTGATGGGAACACTGACACAATCCCACCAGCATATTCATATTTCKGCCGCTGACGAAAAAGGTAATGTTATTGGTGGGCATTTACTTGAAGGGACAATTATTTCTCATACTGCTGAGCTAATCATTCACCGTTACGACAACATGACGTTTTCCCGAGAACTCGATTCATCGACAGGTTATACTGAGCTCGTAATTAGCTAACTCCCCTACTACGACCTTATCTAACTATTTCCCCTAAGTTTAGGAGCRTTTTGTGTCCACACGTTTAGCAAACACCGTTATTGTTCTCGATTTTGAAACCACTGGATTATCCCCAAACATGGGTGATAGGGCGATTGAAATTGGTGCCGTTAAATTGGTAGATGGGCAAGTCACAGATACTTTCCAGCGTTTAATGAACCCGGGCTGTCGCGTCAGTGGCTTTATTGAGAGTTACACCGGAATATCTAACCGAATGTTAGCAACGGCTGCAAGCTGTAATGAAGTGATGGATGAGTTCACAGACTTTATCGGTGACAGCCATTTAGTCGCACACAATGCATCATTTGATAAGCGTTTTTTAGATGCCGAATTAGAGTTAATCAACCGAAGCTACAACGGTCAATTTGCGTGTTCAATGCTTATTGCACGCCGCCTTATCCAAGAC
>NZ_JAKJSW010000220.1:0-6503 GCF_050337375.1 Vibrio makurazakiensis
GCAGGTGGCGGAGTATTTTGGGCTGCTGCTGAGCCAATTGCTCACTTTGTTTCAGCGCCACCACTCTTTGGTGACGCCGACCCTCGCACACTTGCGATGAACGCTCTTTCTCAGTCGTTTATGCACTGGGGCTTTTTGGCGTGGGCAATTTTAGGTGGTTTATCTTCTATCGTACTTATGCACTTGCATTACGACAAAGGCCTACCGCTTAAGCCTCGTACTCTGCTTTACCCTGTATTAGGTGATAAAGCACTTAACGGCTGGATTGGTAACCTAATCGATGCGTGTAGTATTGTCGCAGTAGCAGCCGGCACGATAGGCCCTATTGGCTTTCTTGGTTTGCAAATCAGCTACGCATTGAATGAACTGTTTGGTATTGCCAACAACTTCAACACGCAAGCTATCATTATTGTATTTGCTATCGCTATGTACACCTTGTCAGCTTTGAGCGGTGTAAATAAAGGCATCCAAATTGTAAGTCGTTACAACATCATTCTTTCTGTAGCTCTGATTGCGTACTTACTGACATTTGGCCCTACAAGCTTCATCGTAGACGGTTACCTACAAGGCCTAAGTGGCATGGTTGATAACTTTATTCCGATGGCATTGTACCGCCAAGACACTGGTTGGTTAGGTGGCTGGACTGTATTCTTCTGGGGCTGGTTCCTAGGCTATGGCCCTATGATGGCAATCTTCATCGCGCGTATTTCTCGCGGTCGTACGATTCGCCAAATGATCCTATCTATCAGTATTGCTGCACCACTCGTTACATGTTTTTGGTTCAGCATCGTTGGTGGTAGCGGTCTAGCGTTTGAACTCGCTAACCCTGGCGTTATTTCATCGGCTTTCGAAGGCTTCAATCTGCCTGCTGTATTGCTGGCTATTACGTCACAGCTGCCGTTCCCTGTAGTGATTTCAGTATTATTCTTAATTCTGACAACAACGTTCATTGTGACAACCGGTGACTCGATGACTTACACCATCAGCGTCGTTATCACAGGCTCAACAGAGCCAAATGCACTGGTTCGTACATTCTGGGGCGTCATCATGGGTATCGTTGCGATTGCTTTGATCTCTATGGGTTCAGGCGGTATTTCTGCTCTGCAGTCCTTTATCGTAATAACTGCTGTACCTGTGTCGCTGATCCTTCTTCCGTGTCTATGGCACGCACCAAGAATCGCAAGACACATGGCGAAACAACAAGGCATTATCTAGGCCATTAAGACTTAATACTCTGTCTATTTACTTCCTTACTCGAACATGGGTAAGGAAGTATTCATCCTCTACTATCTCCCTCTCCTGTATATCTCGCCAAAAACGTTCTACGTACACTCTTTATTGGCTCATATCTGAGTCTGTTTCAACTCAAATTTATTTCCACAATTTCATTAACCTAAACGCGCTGAACAATCATGGTTAAGGTTATGTATGGCATTTTATATTTTCACTCTCATCATTTTTCTATCTGCCATTTTACCTACGGTATTTACGGTTTAAGACCCGCGATAAGAAGAGTGGGATTGATATCAGAATTCTATTACGCAAATTTGGAACATCTCAGATTTTCAGATAATAATGACGATGACACTGCCATAAGGATCATGGCATCTACACTTTTTGCATCTAGCTTTCCGAGCTTAAGGACATTATGCGAACTCACTTGCTACCGCTGGCCATATTCTTGTCCGCAGGCACTATTCCCAACAGTTATGCCGTTGAGTTTTTTGACCCTATCGACGGCGCGCTCGATATGGGGGAGTACCTTGCTGAAAATGCGTATGGCTTTTTGCCTGTTCCCATTGTCATTACAGAACCCRCAGTCGGCTATGGTGTGGGGTTTACTGGTATATTCCTGCATGAATCTGATGAACAACGCGAAAAGCGTAAAAGGCTTGCTGCACAATCCATAGATGGTGGAGCTCAACTTCTTACACCCGCAATTACAGCTGCAGGTGGCTTTGTCACAGATAATGGCACTTGGATGGGTTTTGTCGGCCACCGACGTACTTGGGATAAAGACTCGGTGCGCTACCTAGGTGGGCTAGGCTACGGCGACGTCAACATGACTTTTTACCCAAAGAGCACACCAGATCTGTTTGAATCTATCGTTACAGGAAATGGCGTCGAATTTGGAATGAAAGGTGGCGGTGGCTTACAAAAGCTTCAATTTCGAATTGATGACACTAATTTCTTTTTCGGTATGTCCCAGAAATACTATAAGACCGATTTAGCCATTAACAGCCACCCTAATGCTGATACCATTCTGCAACGCCTTGCGAATACCTCACCTACTTTTTCGGGGTTCGGATTGATTGGGGAATACGATTCTCGTAATAGCTTCCTAGATCCTACTCGTGGATACAACTACACCGCTGAGTTCGTGATATTTGATGAAAGTATTGGGAGTGATTACGACTTCTCGTCATTGAACGTCAAAGGTATGAATTACTGGGAACTGTCAGATGACTGGTCACTGGCACTCAAAGGACTGTATAAATCCTTATATTCAAACACCCAATTTATGCCTCCTTCTGTATACCCAGACATAGAATTACGAGGTATCGCTCGAAATCGTTACCAGGGCGACGAAACCTTATCTGTAGAATCCCAATTAACCTGGCAGTTAGCACCCAGGTGGTCCACTAATGTTTTTGCAGGTGTTGGTTATGCCGCATCCGAAGATGACAGCCTACTAAGCCAAGACGAACAGTATGCCTATGGCGTTGGCTTTCGATACCTCATAGCAAGACGTTATGGCTTAAAATCAGGGATCGACTTTGCGTTTAGTGAAGAAGACAGTGCCGTTTACTTTCAGGTAGGAGCCGGAATCTAAATATCGCGAATAACTTCTAACTTCTAACTTCTAACTTCTAACTTCTTTTAGCCACTATTAAGCTCTATTAATTACTAGTCGCATACCCAACAATGAAGAAAGCCCATCACATGATGGGCTTTCTTCTGTATCGCATTAAACCGTGATCTCGCGTTATACCGTTTTAATTTGGATCGTGATAACCAGAGTATTTCACTCCAGACAACAGCGCCATTTCTCGGTTCCATGTCGCTAGATCATTAGGGTTAAATTGATTGAGATGATGGTGTCCACAGGCTCTAGCCATCACTTGCATCATTTCTGTTGAAGCTTCAAAGAAGTTTTTAAGTTGGTGAGATGCTTTTTCAACATTAAGCCTTTGTCTCAAATCCGCTTTTTGGGTAGCAATACCAGCCGGACAATTGTTGGTATTACACATCCTCGCAGCAACACAACCTATCGACTGCATCGCACTATTTGATATAGCAACACCATCAGCCCCTAAAGACAGCGCCTTAACAAAGTCCATAGGGACTCGCAAACCGCCCGTAATAATAAGCGTGACTCTGCCACTGGCTCCTTGCTCATCTAAATAGCGCCTTGCACGAGCTAGAGCGGGGATAGTAGGCACACTGATATGATCCCTAAACATTTCAGGGGCAGCACCTGTACCGCCCCCTCTCCCGTCAAGAATGATGTAATCAGCACTCGCATCTAACGCGAATTGGATATCTTGTTCAATATGATTAGCACTGAGCTTGAACCCAATAGGGATACCTCCTGTCACATCTCTTACTCGGTCTGCAAATTTCTTGAAATCTTCTGCGGTGACTAAATCCTTAAATGTGGGTGGTGATATGGCTGGTTCTCCTTCTGGAATACCTCGAACTTTGGAGATCTTACCGATATTTTTATTTCCGGGTAAGTGTCCTCCAGTCCCTGTTTTAGCCCCCTGCCCACCTTTAAAGTGGAACGCTTGAACTTTCTTCAATAGCTCTTCATCGTAACCAAACTCAGCACTGGCAAGCTCATAAAAATAATGAGAGTTTGCCTGCTGCTCTTCCGGTAACATGCCACCTTCACCAGAACAAATACCTGTACCTGCAAGCTCTGCGCCTTTAGCTAGCGACACTTTTGCTTCTTCCGACAACGCACCAAAGCTCATGTCTGAAACAAATAAGGGGATATCCAATTTCAATGGTTTTCTTGCCTGAGGACCAATCACCAGCTGCGTTTCAACTACTTGATCTTCAAGTAAAGGTTTCGTGGCCATTTGTGCGACCATTACTTGCAAATCATCCCAATGCGGCAATAAGTGACGAGGTACGCCCATTGAGGTCATAGGCCCATGATGGCCGAGTTTCGAAAGCCCATCTCTTGCTAGTTGGTGAATAAACTCAACTGTCGGTTCTTCTTTCGTCGCTGTAGCAACGGGAATATTCGTAGCCTGGATTTGAACTCCCGGCCCTTCTGAGCCAACTTGCTCACTTGAAAACTGCTTATGGGAACCATCACAAAACGGTGTATTAGCCGTGTGCTTACATTGGCATAGGAATGCATCACCATCACTTTCAGCGACAAAACTTTTAGGTTTAAATTCAGTACCAGCATGTGAGCCATCACAAAATGGCTGTTTTTTAGAGCGTCCACATGCACAAAAATAATATTCTTGCCCTTTAGTAAGCTCAACTTTGATTGGTTTGATATCCGCAACAATCGGCTTGCTCATCTCATCGTCCTTAGATTCCAGTGTCTTCGAACGTGATTAACCAATATTCAACGTCATTATTTATTCTTGTTAATCACGACATTAAGCTCCTCATATCTTTGAGGATACTGAACCTAAGTTTTGTCGATGATTGGCAATATCGCCACATTTCAATGCCAATATGCCATCAAACTCACATGGGTGAGTATTCTTTGAATAATACAATGAAAAAAATCAGATATTTCCTTCTACATAAAAAAACGCGAAACCCCTTGGTTTCGCGAACCTTTACAGTGTAAATGTCATTCTTATTAGTTCATTTCAATCAGGGGTTTCCACATTTCGTAGATTTCATCTTCGGTGGGCATCGGGCTTTGATCTATCTTTTTGACGACCTTACAAGGATTGCCAACGGCAACAGTGTCAGCAGGAATATCCTTGTTAACCACACTACCAGCTCCTATAACCGCTCTATCTCCAATGGTGACACCATCCAGAATGATTGCGCCAGCGCCTATCCAAACACTGTCGCCAATTGTTATCGGGTTACCGGTTGCAACAGGGCGAACGCGTTCCGCTAGGTCTAGCGGATGGCCAGCGGTACTGATTACAACATCTGGCCCTATCTGAACATATTCACCAATATAAACAGGAGCGAGATCGAGTATCTTCACGCCTGTATTCAAAAAACCACCTTCTTTAAAATGGATATTTTTCCCCAAATCACAGAAAAAGGGCGGAAAAATATTCACGCCACCAGAACGGCCTAATATTTCTAACAATAGATCTGCTCTTTGCTCATGAGCTGAAGGGCGAGAAAAATTGAAATCATAGAGTTTTTCTTTGACTTCAGTTTGTAAGCGGAAAAATTCGGGGGTAATTGGGGTCTGAACCTCAAAGTCAGATATCTTGTTACTCATTGTATCTCCCAGTCTAACTAAAGATAAATTCCTTTAATAACAACTTGATAGACACCATTTAACTAGAGGTAATTTGAAAATTTGCGAGCTATGATAAATAAACGATTGCCTGATAAATTAAGCAGACAAAGAAGTGCTTCCCGCCCCTTTTATATGGTGTGCGACTCGCCAGAAGAAAATACACTCAATAAAAGCCATGACAGCAACATCTTGAATTGTTGTATCTAGAGAGTCAGAACTAGTCGCTAATAGAGCAAGGGCTATGGTGAGAGGGATGATTCTAATCGTCATTACCCAAGCAATGGAAATGAACTTGCCGATAAAATTATGCTTGTCGCTTACATGAAAGGCGCAGTAAAGACCGAATAAAGAGATAGGGATACTGATCCCTGCAGAAAACATATCTAAATCGTTGGGTGAAAAGAAAGGTATTCCACCAATACCGACCAACACAAAAGTAGCGAATAAATACTTAAAAAAGTCCTGCTCAGATACAGTCCCATTACTCAGTTCATTTTTGAGTTTGTCTATATTCCAAAAATACATCACTGCCCTTTGCTTTTGAATTTGTTAACAAATGAGTTGACCAGTATTTATACAACAAGTCTATAAGTAGCGCGTCAATTTGAGAATTAGAATTGATAACGTGAGGTTTGCTTATTTACTTGCTTGCCTTAGATGTAAATTAACCGTATTACAGATACTAAAAAGCCAGCGCATTGCTAACAGAATAAGTTAGGAATGAACTGGCTTTTCAAACAGTTAAAGTAAACGTGATCTCGCTTGTTCGAGTCGCTTACTTCACGTGTTCTTAGTTTTTACCACAGCACTTTTTGTATTTTTTCTCACTACCACATGAACAAGGATCGTTTCGTTCAGGTGTTTTTTCAAATCGCTGAGTCTTTGGCTTATTCAAAAGAACGTCTAGTTCCGTGATGTTCTCTTCTACGTCACCATTTACTTCAATATTTGCCGCATATCCATGCTGTTCAACTAAATCAGAAACTTCACTTTTTCTTTCTTCAGTAGCAACAACCAATGTAAGTGGTGCACCCTCTGAACC
>NZ_JAKJSW010000221.1:0-6472 GCF_050337375.1 Vibrio makurazakiensis
GTAGGGAGAGCAATATGTCCATAGTTGAGTTCCTTTTCAGACATCAWTATTGTTATGTTTAGTTTAAGAGGTCGAACCAGTCAACTGTAATCGGAATGTTAAATGCTTGTAAAGTTGCGGGCTGGGCAAAAAGTGATCTGAGTAGAGTGAATATTCTAAACTTGAGAGGTTGGTGGTGTATTTATGTACAAACTGATCAAAGGAATCTAATAAAGCAGGCAATCTTTCCGCTTAAGTGTCGACACTATGAAATGTTTCTGGGTAAACTCTGGTAAAAGGGAGAAAGACCCTCATTCTCATTCTGCGAGCAACACGTTGCTTGAATAAAAATAAGAGATAAGCCTTATGTATCAAGATTTGATTAAAAGCGAATTGACCGAAGCTGCTGACGTTCTAAATAAATTTCTAAGTGATGATCATAATATTGCTCAGATTGAAGCAGCAGCAAAGATGATCGCAGACTCTTTTAAGCAAGATGGTAAAGTTCTGTCTTGTGGTAACGGTGGTTCTCACTGTGACGCAATGCACTTCGCTGAAGAGTTAACGGGTCGTTACCGTGAAAACCGTCCAGGTTTCGCGGGCATCGCAATTTCTGATCCAAGCCACCTATCGTGTGTAAGTAATGACTTCGGATACAACTTTGTATTCTCGCGTTATGTTGAAGCGGTAGGCCGCTCTGGTGACGTGCTGTTTGGTCTGTCAACTTCAGGCAACTCTGAAAACATCTTGAAAGCGATTGAAGCAGCTCAAGCTAAGGGCATGAAGACGATTGCTCTAACCGGTAAAGACGGCGGCAAAATGGCAGGCTGCGCTGATATTGAAATCCGCGTACCACACTTTGGTTATGCAGACCGCATTCAAGAGATCCACATTAAGATTATTCACATCATCATTCAACTTGTTGAAAAAGAGATGGAATAAATAGCGACATAGTTACGATGATTGGAGCCTCACGGGCTCCAATAATGGTTTAAAGCAGGGAGTATGTTAGACCATGTGTGAATTGCTCGGTATGAGCGCAAATATACCTACAGATATTTGTTTTAGCTTTACAGGCTTAATGCAGCGTGGCGGTAATACTGGCCCTCATCGCGATGGCTGGGGCATTACCTTTTACGAAGGGAAAGGCTTCCGTACGTTTAAAGATCCAAACCCAAGTTGCGAGTCAAAAATCGCAGCTCTTGTTCAAAACTACCCAATTAAAAGTTGTGCTGTTGTTAGTCATATCCGACAAGCAAACCGCGGCGGTGTGAATTTAGAAAATACTCACCCTTTTACTCGTGAGCTTTGGGGACGATATTGGACTTTTGCGCATAACGGTCAATTAACGGATTATGATGACCTAATCGGTGGGCGCTTTCGTCCAGTAGGGCAAACGGATAGTGAACTCTCATTTTGTTGGTTGTTGAAACAGCTTGAAGAGCGTTACCCTGAACCTCCTCAAGACCTTGAGGGAATGTTTAAGTTTGTTGCCGAGTGTTGTGACAAACTGAAAGACAAAGGCGTTTTTAACATGTTGTTGAGTGACGGTGAGTATGTAATGACTTACTGTACCAATCACTTGTATTGGATCACTCGTCGAGCGCCTTTTGGTAAGGCAAGTTTGATTGACGAAGATGTCGAAATCAACTTCCAAGAAGAGACTACGCCTAATGATGTGGTTTCTGTAGTGGCAACTCAACCGCTAACAGATAATGAGCAATGGGCTCGAATGAAACCAGGCGAATACGCGCTGTTTCACTTCGGGGAGCTAATTGATAGCAATAAAGACTCGCTGGTGGATGTGGCCTACGCACCTAAAAAGGTTCTGAGCCAAGCTCCTACCGAACCATTAAGTTAACTTACCGCTGTTACTTGATCTAAAAAGGCTGATAATTTATCAGCCTTTTTTGTGTTCATTTGTAGAGGTGTGGCTACTCTTCAGCGTAACCGTGAGCACCTAGTTCTTTCCCATCTAGAACCGCTTTTCCATCAATCATATTTAAGCGACCTTCAATAAACCACTGACTGACGAGTGGATAAATTTGGTGTTCTTGGACAAGTACTCGACTAGCCAATGATTGTGGATCATCATCTTCAAACACGGGTACTTTCGCTTGTAGTATCACTGGCCCGCCGTCTAGCTCTTCCGTTACAAAGTGAACACTGGTTCCATGTTCGCTATCTTTGGCATCTATTGCTCGTTGGTGAGTATGCAAGCCTGGGTATTTAGGAAGTAGGGAAGGGTGAATGTTGAGCATCTTACCTTGGTAGTGACGCACAAAATCAGCACTAAGAATTCGCATGTAACCAGCAAGAATAACAAGATCTGGTTGGTAGCGATCAATTTGGTTCATGAGCTCTTGGTCAAAATGCTCACGTGACTCAAAAGCTTTCGGATCAACAAAATGTGCAGCAGCATTAGCAGATTTTGCTCGCTCTAAACCAAAGGCATCTGATTTGTTTGAGAAAACAGCAGCGACAGACGCGTCGATTACCTTGTTTTCGCATGCATCTAAGATAGCTTGTAAATTACTTCCACTTCCAGATACTAAGACGACAATATTTTTCATGTAGTAGGTCTAACTCGTTGGTTCAAAGTGAATTCAATAAAAACAGGTTTATWGAAATGTACCTATATATATTAAGGTTTTCTGAGGGCTGAATAGCAGAATGAGGACCATAGGGTCCTCATTCGAGTGAAATGACTAATATTGCTTGGGCTTATAGGCCTGCACAATTAACATAAAAGTTATTAGTTAATTTCAACTTGTTCTTCACCTGCTTCAGCATTTGCGATTTCACCGATAACCCAAGCGTTTTCGCCTTCAGCTTTCAGCAATTCAACAGCAGCGTCTGCTTGATCTTTAGGTAGAGCGATAACTAGGCCTACACCACAGTTGAAAGTGCGGTACATTTCGAATGTTTCCACGTTACCTTTCTCTTGTAGCCAGTTGAAGATAGAAGGCCATTCCCAGCTCTTACCATCGATAACTGCTTTAGTGCCCTCAGGAAGAACACGTGGGATATTTTCCCAAAAACCACCGCCAGTGATGTGCGAGATAGCATGAATGTCATGCTCAGCAATCATTTTTAGCGCTGATTTGATGTAAATTTTAGTTGGTTCTAGTAGGTGTTCGCCAATAGTGCGACCTTCTAGTACTTCACTCTTATCAGCGCCAGAAACTTCTAGAACTTTACGAATTAAAGAATAACCGTTTGAGTGTGGACCACTTGAGCCAACAGCAATCAGTGCATCGCCAGCAGCAACTTTTGTTCCGTCAATGATGTTTGCTTTTTCAACAACACCAACACAGAAGCCAGCTACGTCATAGTCGTCGCCTTCGTACATGCCTGGCATTTCAGCAGTTTCACCACCAATAAGTGCACAACCTGCTTGAACACAGCCTTCAGCAATACCAGAAACAACATCAGCAGCAGTATCAACGTCTAGTTTGCCTGTTGCGTAGTAGTCTAGGAAGAAAAGAGGCTCACCACCTTGAACGATCAAGTCATTCACGCACATAGCCACTAGGTCGATACCAATCGTGTCGTGCTTTTTCAAATCCAGAGCTAAACGAAGTTTAGTACCAACGCCGTCAGTACCTGAAACAAGTACAGGCTCTTTGTATTTAGTTGGAAGTTCACATAGGGCACCAAAGCCACCAATACCACCCATTACTTCAGGGCGACGAGTGCGTTTTACTGCACCTTTAATACGGTCTACTAGTGCGTTACCTGCGTCGATATCAACACCAGCGTCTTTGTAGCTTAGAGAAGAAGTATTACCACTCACGGGATAGTCCTCGAACTTAAGTTGGATGTGAAAACGGCGCTATTCTAACAGGGCTTAATCGATAAGAGCAAACGTTTGCGCGAGTTTTTTTTTATACAAATAAACATTCGGAAAAATTGCCGGAAAACATGTATAATCTCTAGGTTTGATTAAATTTGCCGGAGTTGGAAATGAAAGTTGTTGAAGTGAAACACCCACTAGTAAAACACAAAATTGGCCTAATGCGTGAAGGTGACATTAGCACTAAGCGTTTTCGTGAGCTAGCAACAGAAGTGGGTAGTCTTCTAACATATGAAGCGACAGCTGATTTTGAAACTGAGACTGTAACAATCGATGGTTGGAATGGCCCAGTAGAAGTAGACCAAATCAAAGGTAAAAAAGTAACAGTGGTACCAATTCTTCGTGCTGGTTTAGGCATGATGGATGGTGTTCTTGAGCATATGCCAAGTGCACGTATCAGTGTTGTTGGTATTTACCGTGATGAAGAAACACTAGAACCAGTACCATACTTTAACAAGCTTGCTTCTAACATCGACGAGCGTATTGCTCTTGTTGTTGATCCAATGCTAGCTACTGGTGGCTCTATGATCGCTACAATCGATCTTATGAAAGAGCAGGGCTGTAAAGTATTTAAGATTCTAGTTCTAGTTGCAGCGCCAGAAGGTATTGCTGCTCTAGAAAAAGCTCACCCGGACGTAGAGCTTTACACTGCAGCGATTGATGAGAAGCTGAACGACAAGGGCTACATTGTTCCTGGTCTAGGCGATGCAGGCGACAAAATCTTCGGTACTCAGTAATTCGCTTGATAGCAATTAATTAGGTACTAAAAAGGCTTGATGTCATCATCAAGCCTTTTTTATTTTTGTAATTTGAGATTAGATCTTTCGGTTAGCTCATCAAAATTAAGAAAGAGTTTCTTTCTYATCTACTTGAGCATTATCGACCACATGATTCTCACCTAAGTCCTGAGGAAGAATTAAGTTAAGTAGAATTGCAATAATGCCGCATAGGCTGACCCCTTGCAGGCTAAACTCACCGATACCAAAAGCCATCCCACCGATACCAAATACCAAAGTTACAGCCACTATGACTAAGTTACGTGACTTATGTAAATCGACATTATTTTTAATCAGTGTATTTAGACCAACTGTAGCAATCGAACCAAATAGCAAAATCATAATGCCACCCATTACCGGTACCGGAATGGTTTGAAGTAATGCGCCTAGTTTTCCTATTAATGCCAACACAATGGCAGTAACAGCGGCCCAGGTCATAATAACTGGGTTAAATGCTTTGGTTAGCATGACTGCTCCTGTCACTTCACTGTAAGTCGTATTAGGTGGAGCGCCCATCATTGAAGCTGCAATGGTAGCCACACCATCACCTGTCATTGTGCGGTGTAAGCCTGGTTTTTTGAGGTAATCTTTACCGGTCACATTAGAAATAGCCAGCATGTCTCCTACGTGTTCTACAGCAGGTGCAATCGCTACAAATACCATGAAGAATATGGCGTTGATGTTAAATTCTGGAGCAACAAAGGTTGGTAGTGATATCCAAGACGCCTGAGTAACAGCAGAAAAATCGACGACGCCATAAATTAAACTAGTGACATAACCTGCAACAATCCCCCCGAAAATTGGCAGCAATTTCAAGAAGCCTTTAGCAAAGACACTGATTGCGATAGTTACTAATAACGAAATTGAAGAAATCCACAGAGCTGCATTCGCATCAATAAGTTGAACTGCGCCATCGCCTGTCTTACCTAGAGCCATATTGACAGCGACTGGCGCTAGGCCTAAACCAATCACCATAATAACAGGGCCAACCACGACTGGAGGCAGCAGCTTATGAATGAACGCGACGCCTCTGATCTTAATCACAGCTCCCATTAACACATACACAACCCCTGCAGCCATTAAGCCACCCATGGTTGCGCCTATTCCCCAAGTTTGAACACCAAACATAATTGGAGCGATGAAAGCAAAAGAAGAAGCTAAGAAGATAGGTACAGAGCGACGGGTAATAAGTTGAAATAATAGGGTACCGACACCCGCACCGAACAGAGCAACGTTCGGATCAAGCCCAGTAAGCAGTGGTACTAACACCAATGCACCGAATGCCACAAATAACATTTGAGCACCCTGTAAGGCGTTTTTCATAATGAATCCTTTTTGGGGTAAATAAAATTGGCGGGATTTTATCATTTAGCAAACGGTTGCTATGTTGTCTAGGTCATGTTTATTTCTATTAGTTAGCAGGAAATCCACTTTTATCGTGCTTTAGTTCGCTAGTTTCTCGAACTGTGGTGTGAAGTTACGATATTGCTGCTCCAATTATGACTGAGACATCACTTAGCGCCCTTGCTCAAGGATTCATAGTTGCTTATCATCCTACAATACGCTTTGAAGTTTAGGATCAGTATGCGCTATTTAGCATTGTTTATTATGAGTTGCTTGGCTTTACCTAGTTACGCGTTAACTCAAGTTGATATTTACAGCTCAGAAGTCGTGATTAACGATGAGGATAAAACTCCTGAAGCCACTGCTCGAAAGCAGGGAATGGAGCAAGTTCTTATTCGTGCGACAGGTAATACCCAGGTAATGGAAAATGAGACTGTACAAAAAGCATTGGGGAAAAGCTCTCAGTATTTATCGCAACTGAGCTACGGCGGAAGTAATGAGCAAGCAACATTAAAAA
>NZ_JAKJSW010000222.1:0-6331 GCF_050337375.1 Vibrio makurazakiensis
GAACTGATGAAAGACATATCTGAAGGTAACGGGGATTTAACCGTGAGAATGAATGCAGAAGGTAATGATGAACTAGCTCAACTTGCGAATTCCTTTGATGTTTTCGTAGAGAAACTTCACAAGAACATTTCAGAGATCGCTTCTGTCATGCACACCCTATCCGATTGTGCATCTACTTCAGAACAAGCTGCAAATTTGAGTATGCAAAATGCACAACAACAAAAGGTAGAGTCGGAATCCGTCGCGACTGCGAYTAATGAGCTAGTGATGACCAGCAATGAAATTACCGCCAATATAGAAAGTGCCGCGGATAATGCGCTACGAGTTAAAAACGAAGCGGAAAAAAGCATGGCAGTCACTAACACCGCAGGAAGAAGCATCCAGTCTCTGACAAACAATATTGCGGATTCGCAACAGTTAGTGAACGAGTTGTCCGCGTACAGTCAGGAAATAAAAATGGTTATTTCAACCATTACCGGCATTGCAGAACAAACCAACCTATTAGCTTTAAATGCAGCTATCGAAGCCGCTCGTGCTGGTGAAAATGGGCGCGGTTTTGCGGTAGTTGCTGACGAAGTAAGACAGCTTTCTTTAAAAACGAACGAATCAACTAAGCAAATTGAAGAAACAATCAATGGATTAACGACAGGTGTTGATAAAACAGTAACCACAATGCAAAACAGCTTAGAAGAAGTAAACAGCACCAATCAACAAACTGTACTAGCCGTAAATTCTATTCAGAAAATCGTTGACCAAATCAGTGAAGTATTTGATATGAATACGCAAATTGCGACAGCCTCAGAAGAACAATCGATGGTTTCAGCTGAGATTGACCGCAACATTACACGAATCGCAGACCTAGCTGGTAGCACGTCAGAACAAGTCGCGCGAAGCGGTCAATCCAGCCAGGATGTCAATGAAGTGAGCCACAAACTTAAAAATGTAGTCGCCCAATTCAAATACTGATCATTTATACAGTTACCCATAAAAATGGCACCTAGATAAACGTTAGATACGAAAAAGGCTCCTTTAAGGAGCCTTTTGTCTGCTTTCTATTTTCTTGCAAACCAGCAAGTCAACAAAGCTTATTATTCACCGCGCGCTTTCAAAAGCTCTGCGTATGTACCACGGAAGTCATTGATCTTGCCGTCTTTGATCTCAAGGATACGAGTAGCTAGTGAGTCAACGAAGATACGGTCATGAGATACGAAGAACAATGTGCCTTTGTAGTTCTCAAGCGCTAAGTTAAGTGCTTCGATAGATTCCATATCCATGTGGTTTGTTGGCTCATCCATCAACAGGATGTTTGGTTTATGCATCATGATCTTACCAAGAAGCATACGACCTTGCTCACCACCAGAGATAACCTTTACAGATTTCTTAATGTCGTCTTGACCAAACAGCATACGACCAAGGAAGCTACGAACAACCTGCTCGTCTTCACCTTCTTGACGCCATTGGCTCATCCAATCAAATAGGTTCATGTCTTCTTCGAAGTCATGTGCATGATCTTGAGCGTAGTAACCGATGTTTGAGTTTTCAGACCACTTGTACTCACCAGTACGAGCTTCAAGTACACCTGCTAGTGTGTTCAATAGCGTCGTTTTACCAACGCCATTCTCACCGATGATAGCAACACGCTCACCAACTTCGAAAATAGCGTCGAATTTAGCGTATAGGTCTTCTTCAAAGCCTTGAGATAGGTTTTCAACCACAAGTGCGTTACGGAATAGCTCTTTAGACTGTTCAAAACGAATGAATGGGTTTTGACGGCTAGATGCTTTCACTTCGTCTAGTTGGATCTTATCGATCTGCTTAGCACGAGATGTCGCTTGCTTCGCTTTAGATGCGTTAGCAGAGAAACGAGAAACGAACGTTTGAAGCTCAGCGATTTGCGCTTTTTTCTTCGCGTTATCTGAAAGTAGACGGTCACGAGCTTGTGTCGCAGCTGTCATGTATTCGTCGTAGTTACCTGGGTACAGACGAAGTTCGCCGTAATCAAGGTCAGCCATGTGAGTACAAACTGAGTTTAGGAAGTGACGGTCATGCGAAATGATGATCATTGTGCAGTTACGTTGGTTAAGTGTGTCTTCCAACCACTTAATTGTATCCATGTCCAAGTTGTTCGTTGGTTCGTCAAGAAGCATGATATGCGGGTCTGCGAACAGAACCTGTGCCAATAGAACACGAAGTTTCCAACCAGGAGCAACCTCACTCATAAGACCAAAGTGCAGAGACTCTTCAATACCCACAGCAAGCAGTAATTCACCCGCTTTTGCTTCTGCCATGTAACCGTCCATTTCAGCGAACTGAACTTCAAGGTCGGCTACTTTCATACCGTCTTCTTCGCTCATTTCTGGCAAAGAGTAAATACGGTCACGTTCCTGTTTAATAGCCCACAATTCTTTGTGACCCATAATTACAGTGTCGATTACTGTGAATTCTTCGTATGCAAACTGGTCTTGGTTTAGCTTTGCAACGCGCTCGTTTGGATCGTAGCTTACGTTACCGCCTGAAGGCTCCAATTCACCAGATAAGATCTTCATAAAGGTCGACTTACCACAGCCATTCGCGCCAATCAGACCATAGCGGTTACCTTCGCCGAACTTAACTGAAATGTTTTCAAAAAGTGGCTTAGCGCCGAATTGTWGGGTGATATTCGCTGTAGAGATCAAAACCTTTACCTTATTAATGAGAAAAACGCCGCAACGGTACTTGTTCATAGCCCGAACTGCAAGCGTTGTTTTGCTTTATCGACGTAATTAAAACAATTAGATTATGATTAGCCTGCGTCTGTATTAGTTTGATCGCTATCACACAAATTTAAGGACAGATTTTTATAAATGAAAACTCATATTGGATGTTTTTCATTCTGCCTTTCCCTTACCTAATATTGGACTATTTTTTGTAAAGACTATTGGTTATAAAAACACTACACTTATTTAATTGAAACAGGATGTTATAAGTGAAATCTATGCGTTATCTACTTCAAATGCTGTGCTTGTTCACAGTCATTTTTTCCCCTTATGCATTATCTGAGTGGCAATATCAGCCCGATGATGTCCCTAAAGTCGCAGAAGTTGCTATCAGTATAAGCAAGGAAGTGGACAATATCCCTGAGCCTTTGTTTATGACTTCTACTGATAAAACAAAAGTCAGACAATTGCTCAATGCAACACTCAGTGAGCAGCAAACGCAGGGTGAAACGTTTTCAAAACACCTCTCCGCTTACGTTGAATCATTCGGTGAAGAGCAATGGTTGGACGTAGAGTCGAGTTATCTCACCCTCACGAGTATTAGCTACAGTAAACAAAGATTGCTAAAGCTCTCTACTTCTAAAAGAAGAGACGCTCTTACTGGTTTTGGCCCTTACGGTGTTACCCAGTTTAAGCAAGAATGGACATTAACCCAGCTAAACGCTCGCTATGCACTATATTTCCAGTTGCGTAGCTTTAAGTCTTTAATCTCCGACTTACTGATATCACCTATTCCCGTTATTTGGTCAGGTACTAAGGTTTTCTTTACCTACCTGATTTTAATGTGGTGGTTAGCGAACAGCACTCGCCTGATTCAGGCTTTTAAAACCAATATCCTAGATGCTCAAGCAATGCCACCGGTATGGGTTAGGCTAATTTGGTACATCAGTCGAGCGAACAAAGCTCTTGCTTGGTTGATCGCAATTACGCTTTCACTGCGTATCCTGTCTGAGATACCTAGCCTTCAACACCTTATTTATCTCGAGATCTTCACCTGGTGGGTACTTGGTGGGTCAATCGCGATCAGCTTCATTCTTGAGTTTACGTATCGTAATAGCCGCAGTTCCAATAAAGAAATGGTGGCTTTACGCCTATCAACGATTCGCCGTTACGTATGGAGCGTGATTATTGCTGGCGTGATCTTACAAATTTCAGTACGTACGCTAGGTGAAGGAACAATCTACAATTGGATTTACAGCGTGTTGTTCTTCTGGTTTGTATTAGTCACCTTATCTGTACTTCGCTTATGGCGACCAATTGTCTTTGAAGCTATTAGTTGCATCTCAGAGCGCCCTTGGTGGGTTAATTGGGCTATTAGCAAAAAAGACATTCTTGTTTTACGTATAGTTGCTACGGCTATCGCCGCTGTTTGGGTCATCATCCACAACTTCAAACTGCGTATAATTTCCGGTTTATCCAACTTTACGATCTTTAGCCAAGCTCTTGCCTACCTATTCAAAATTGAAGTTGAAAAACAAAAAAGCATCACAGCAGATAATCAACAGTTAGTCAGGGTTAGAGGCAACAAAGCATTTGAGTATATTCTTCCAGGCAGCGATTACAGTGAACTCATTGATTACGGAAATGCTGAAGTCAAAGAACTGTCTAAATACCTATTAACAGATAGCCCTGCTATTTGCGTTGTGTCAGGTGAACGTGGTGTCGGCACTACAACGCTATTAAAGCAAATCCTCCATAAAGCTAAGAATGCAGAGCCTCTTTACCTTAATTGCCCTTATGCAGGTTACCCAGAGTTACTGGCCCATTTTGCAGTGAGCTTAGGTTTAGATGAAGAATCCACTGAGATACAAGTTCTCGCCCATTTACGTTCAAGCGAAACCACGTATATCCTCGCGTTTGATAATGCACAGCGACTTGTTAAACCTATGGTTGGTGGCTTGAGCTCACTCATTCGGCTTACTAATCTACTGCGTCGCTCAAGAAAAAATCACCGAGCGGTAATTGCGATAGAAAAAGCCAGTTGGCGTTTTGTCGACCGCGCCCGAGGTGAACGTTTGTTATTCGACTGGGTAACGTTTTTGCCAAAGTGGACTGAAGCACAGATCCAATCTTTGTTGGACACGCGTATCAATCAAAGTGATGAAAACACTGTGAGTTTTGAAGGCTTGATGGTACCAAAACAATGGGATCAACAAGACATATCTGAAGAACAACGCGCCAAACAAGGCTTCTACCGTATCCTTTGGCATTATTCTGATGGTAACCCTACTGTCGCATTGCGATTTTTTAGGCTGTCTCTTAACCGCCATAAAGAAACTGACCAAGTATTTGTTCGTTTGTTCTATGCACCAGAATCCGAAGAATTGGAAAAAATGCCTAAGCCAATGTTGGCAGTATTACGCTCTATCGTTCAACTTGAGATCGCGTCTCCTGAAGAGCTGTCAGAATGTACCCAGCTTACTATTGCCGAGGTTGTCGGCACGCTACGCTACTTCCAAAGTCGTGGCTTCATTGAGTGGAGTGAAGATAAAGCGCGTGTGTCAGACCACTGGTTTAGGCACATTACGAATGTATTAGACCGTCAACACTTACTGGTGAAGTAACATGACTAGAATTTTCTTACTTTTATTAGCAAGCCTACTTTCATTGCCTTCATTCGCAGTTGAAGAAGTGGCGAACCTAGACAATATTCAACAATTCACCAGCCTTATCCGTTGGAGCGGTGTTTTCTTCTCCATTCTCGTGGTTGGTGTGACATGGCTACTCATTAAGTTTATGAACTCTATGGTTGAGAGCGTCGGTCGCCAGTTCGTACAGTACCGAATGATCTTGCAGAAGTTCCAATCATTCCTTCAGTTCTTCATCTATATGACTGCTGGTTTGGTTGTTTTCATGATGAGCTTCAGAATCAATGATCATATCCTGGCGCTTATTGGAGGAACACTTGCTGTTTCTGTCGGCTTCGCTTTAAAAGACTTAGCAGCATCGTTCATCGCAGGTCTAACAGTAATGATTGATCGCCCGTTCCAGGTCGGTGACCGCGTCACCTTTGAAGGTAACTATGGTGACATTATTACCATAGGTTTGCGTTCAGTGCGCATGAGAACTTTGAATGACGATATCATTACTATTCCTAACAACAAGTTTCTCAATGAAGTGACCACCAGCGGAAACTACGGTGCACTGGATATGCAAGTGGTTATCCCTTTCTACATCGGGATGGATGAAGATATTACGCTCGCCCGCGATCTTATCCAAGAAGCGGCTTCTTCAAGTCGTTACATCCACTTACCAAAGCCAGTGACGGTTTTAGTCCAGCAGACCATTACCGATAACTACCTGGCGATTAAGCTGACTTGTAAAGCGTATGTTGTAGATACAACGTATGAAAAGCTATTTGAAACCGACATAACTTTGCGTGTAATGAAAGAGTTCAAAAAGCACAATATTAAGCCGCCTATCATTGCGTTTGGCACACCTCAATAATATGACTTTCCCGCTTAGTACTCGTTAGGCGGGGAGTTTCTATACTAAACCAATCGCTCGTTATAAAATCTAAGGATCTTTTCTCTATTTCATTTTATTTATGAAGTGGTTATATTGCTGTTTAGTGT
>NZ_JAKJSW010000223.1:0-6270 GCF_050337375.1 Vibrio makurazakiensis
GATGGTTGGGGTTGGGTTATCATGTATCCATTGTCTGAGAGAGATCCCATTAATAGGTTCACACAGCTGATAAAGAAACTTTGACTCGGTAGGCGTTGGGAATACTTTCATGATTTTTGAGCTTGAAAGGTGCATTCCTGCCCATTGTTCATTATAAAAGTTATTCAGTGTGCTTTGGTCATCCCGGTAATGCTGAGAAGGAGCTTTCAACACATATTGTTGATGTGTTTTGATTTCCTTAACTAAGTACACATGGCTACGAGCCCCCGCATAAATCACTTTTTCTACCTGGAACCCATCGATGACATTATTTTCTTTCAAAGCAGGAGGGATGATGCGCGATTCTAATTGCTTTTGAAATTCAATCCTTGATGGGCTAGGTAGTTCAGTAACTTCAACGGCTAACGCACTGATGTTGTCTTTACTATTGTTGGCTAGTGCTCTGTGGCAAAGGTTTTGAGTCAGATTTTCGAAACCATTCTTGTTGGTTTTTTTACTGTTGATATCGGTTACTTGGTCTGCGTGTTGCGCATTATTTACTTGATTGAGCAGCTCGGCTGTCAGTTGAAGGTCGGTTAGGTAATCGTGAATGCCATCGGTTGTCAGTAAAAATAGGTCACCTTGTTTAAGAGTCAGCGTTTGATAATCGATATCTAGTTTACTATCCATACCTAAAGCACGCGTTAGGTATTGGTTGTTACCATAGCCAGCCCGTTGGTGATCACGAGTAAGTAAGCGTAATTTATTATCTCTATATAGGTAGATTCGGCTATCGCCAACATGGAAAAGGTGGGCGGTATTGGACTTAAAGATAATAGTGCTAAAGGTCGTAACCAAACCGTTGTGGTTGAGGCTTTGCTTTTGACTACTGTTAAATAACCAGGAGTTTAGCGCCGTTAGTACTTTTTGAGCTGAATGCTTAACCGTCCAACTCTGTGGGGTGGCGTAATAATCGGAAACGAACTGCATCACACTTGTATGACTGGCTTGCTGCCCATGTTCGCTGCAACTCACACCATCGGCAATACAGGCAATGCTGCCTTTTAGTTCTCGTTCCGATAGAGATGTAGGGTGCTTAACGATAAGTGCATCTTGGTTTTCATCTCTTCGTCCTTGTAAGGAACATCCGCCAAAACGAATTTGGAGTTGGGCACCTACTTGACTAGTGTCGCTGGAGTTAATGACGGGCATGCCGAATGCTTGATCCATAGTATTCTGCCTTGTGTTGCTTTTAATAATGGCTTGTTTCAAAGCGCAGTAGTTACTGAACAAAAGCTCTATCCACTTTTTCGATTGATTCACTTCTTGGGCGAAAGTGACCAAGCGAATACTCCAAGTATGATAGAGCCCCTGAACGACAACCCGCTATGTCATCTCAATCGGAGAGAAATAGATGACGTAGAGGTTGCCCCCGATTTGATTCATAGATGCCTAGTGAGAGACATCTATGAGAGTGACGCTGCCATCATCGTTAACTTCAGCAATTTGACCGTTAGGTTCTTCCATTAATAATAAGGTAGCGAAGCCAAGTACGGCTGTTCCAGCAATTACCATGAAGAACGTTTGGTAAGAAACGAACGACAGAATGGTTAAGTAAACAACTGCACCGACATTGCCATACGCTCCTGTCATACCCGCTATTTGACCTGTCATACGACGTTTGATTAGAGGAACGGTTGCAAACACAGCACCTTCACCCGCTTGCACGAAGAACGAGCAACCCATGGCTGCAACAACAGCTAACCATAAAGGCCAGTCGCTACCCACTTGTCCCATTACGAAGTAACCTACGGCCAAACCTGCCGTTAGGATTAGTAGAGTAGGCTTACGCCCGAAACGATCTGAAATCCAACCACCGCCTGGGCGCGACATTAAGTTCATAAACGCATAAGCCGATGCGACCATACCAGCAAGAACGGGTGTTAATTCAAAGGTTTCTGAAAAGAACAAAGGCAGCATGGAGACGACCGCCAGCTCAGAGCCAAACGTAGCAAAATAAAGAACGTTAAGTACGGCTACTTGTTTGAATTTGTACTGGTGCATCTCTGGTACTTCGTATTTAAATACGTCTTTATTCACCTTCCATACTTGAGAGACTTCATACAGATACAGTGCGACTAAGCTTGCGTAAATCACGTTAACCATCAAATTAGAAAGCATGCTGATCCCAGCTGGAGAAAGCTTCCATGTCAATAACGCTAGAGCGGCATACATTGGGATTTTCATTATCAGCAGAAGGAAAAAGTCGCCCTGGGAGGTCACTTCCATCGCTGTCACTTGGCTAGGTTTAAAGTATGTTGAGCCTTTTGGTGTGTCGGTCACGCTATTATAGAAAATGAATGAAAACACTAAGCTCATTGCCCCAGTAATACCCACGGCATAGCGCCACCCATCTTCACCGCCAAACGCAAGAGCTAGAGTTGGGAGAGTGAATGCTGCAGCTGCTGAACCAAAATTGCCCCAACCACCGTAAATGCCTTCTGCTGTACCTAATTCATTGTGAGGGAACCACTCAGAAACCAGTCGAATACCGATAACGAACCCAGCGCCGATGAAACCCAATAGAAAGCGAGCGATGGCTGCTTGCATGAAGGAGTCAGCTAAAGCAAACATAAAGCAGGGAATAGAGCAGACCGCGAGAAGCGTAGAGTAAACCAACCTCGGGCCGTATTTGTCGGTGAGCATTCCAATGACAACACGCGCAGGTATGGTTAGCGCCACATTGAGGATCAGTAAGGTTTTGATTTCTTCAGTGGATAAACCTAAATCGGCTTTAACCATTTGTAGTAACGGCGCAAAGTTGAACCAGACAACGAAGGTGATAAAAAAGGCCATCCAACTCAAGTGGAGGACTTTCATTTTACCGGTAAACGACAAAAGCGAAAATTTGCTACTTTCCATGTATAAATCCTTTAATTACGGAATTATAGACATGCTTACCCCGTAGGCGGAGATTCTATCTCTTCCCAAGCATGTTTGTAATAAAATGTGGTTTCTTATGCTTTATCGCGRCAGAAACCGATGACCTGATGACGAGTACTTAAGCCCTTATAAACCAGAACTCTATAAATAGGGCTTGTATAAATTAAGCTCGTGTAGGTCTAGTGAGTTTGATGGTTGGGCACGTTGCTGACCTGTATATTGCCTTCAACTTGCCTTACGTTATAAGTCGTCAACTGATGTTCGGGATCTTCTAAGCAAACCCCCGTTTCCAAGTGGAAGTGTTGCTTGTAAAGGGGAGATGCAACATAGGGCTCGCCGCTGAGTGAGCCAATGATCCCACGTGACATGACATTTGCTTTACCGATAGGGTCGAAATTTGAAAGTCCGTATAATTTGTCCTGACGGTGGCAGTAAAATATGGCCACTTGAGTGTCCTCTACTAGGGCACATAGTCCGGTATTTGGTGTTAAGTCGTCTGTTGTGCAGACTGTTGTCCAATTTTCCATGACGTTCTCCTTGTCAAAAGCGCGAGTAATTTAGTTATTCAGTTATAAACAAGCTGGTTATATGAGTGCTATGACACTTCCGTAATTGCGATTTTTAGTTTGTTAGCAACTTTTAGTTCACTAGACTTTTCGGCAGTGGCTGCTTTTGGGGATAATTTGTTCGCACTAGGGAAGCGTTGTTCACGTGCTTTAATGAAACCTAAGCTTTCATCCATTTGGTTGCTGTTGATGTAGTGTTGAAAACGCTTGAGCTTTTCTGGGTTTTCGATGGTTGTTTTCCACTCACACTGATATTTAGAAATGTTTAGTGCGATGTCGGCTTCTAATTCTTGTGCCAGGCCTAGTTTGTCTTCAATTACGACTTGCTTAAGATATTCGATACCGCCTTCAAGGTTTTCCATCCATACAGAAGTACGTTGTAGGCGATCGGCTGTACGGGTGTAGAACATTAAAACTCGGTCTATGTATTGAAGTAGCGTGACTTCATCTAAATCAGTCGCGAACAGGTCAGCATGACGAGGGCGCATGCCACCGTTACCACAAATGTATAAGTTCCAGCCTTTGTCTGTCGCTATCACACCAATATCTTTGGACTGAGCTTCTGCACATTCACGAGTACAACCTGAAACTGCGAATTTGATTTTATGTGGTGAGCGAAGCCCTTTGTAACGGTTCTCCAAACGAATGGCTAAGCCAACGCTGTCGTCAACACCGTATCGACACCAAGTACTGCCTACACATGACTTAACGGTGCGCACTGATTTGCCGTAGGCATGCCCGGTTTCAAAACCTGCATCAATTAGCTTTTTCCAAATAATAGGCAGTTCATTTAGCTGTGCACCGAACAAATCAACACGCTGACCTCCGGTTATTTTTGTATATAGGTCGAATTCTTTTGCGACTTCACCTAATACAATCAATTTGTCCGGTGTGATCTCTCCACCTGCAATACGGGGAACAACGGAATAGGTGCCATCTTTTTGCATGTTTCCTAGGTATATATCGTTGGTGTCTTGCAGCTCCATATGTTGGTCTTCCAGGATGTAATCATTCCAGTAAGAGGCAAGAATAGAGCCCACGGTAGGCTTACAGACGGTACAACCAAGTCCTTCTCCATGAGAATCTAAAAGCTCGTCGAAGGTCTTAATTTTATTGACGCGGATAATGTCAGTCAGTTCTTGGCGAGAATATGCAAAATGCTCACAAATATCGTTAGATACCTCCACACCTAGGTTACTTAATTCGCTATCAAGTACCTGTTTTGCAAGGGCCGAACAACCGCCACACCCCGTTGAAGCATTTGTTGTTTCTTTAAGCGCTGCCATGGTCGAACAACCGGCGGCTACTGCTTGTTTGATATCACCTTTAGTAACATCAAAACATGAACAGATCATGGCGGTATCTGGTAGGGCTTCAACTCCCATCGCGGAATTAGAATCCTCGGCAACATTAGGGAGGATCAGTACTGAAGGGTTTTCAGGCAAAGGCATGTCATTTTGCTTCGTTTGCAGTAACGTTCCGAAGGCTTCAGCATCGCCGACGAGTACAGCACCAACGATCTTTTTACCGTCTGAAGAGACGATCAAACGTTTGTATACTTGCTCGATTTCATCGTTATAAGTATATGACTGTGCGCCTTCGGTTTGACCATGGACTTCACCAATACTTGCTACATCAACACCCAGTAATTTTAGCTTGGTGCTCATATCAGCGCCGGTAAAACTGGACTCATTATTACCATGGGAAAGAATATGCGAAGCCGCGGTTTTCGCCATAGAGTAGCCTGGCGCAACTAAGCCGTAAATCATGTTTTCGTACAGAGCACATTCACCAATCGCATAGACGTTTTCTAGGTTAGTTTGGCACTGACTATTAATGACAATACCGCCACGTTCGCCAAGTTGAATCTCAGAGTTTTGTGCGAGTTCGTCTTGTGGGCGAATGCCGGCAGAAAAGACGATCATGTCCGTTTCAATGTGGCTACCATCAGCAAAATTCATACGGTAACGAGAGGTTTGGCCTGCAATAATTTCTGTAGTTGCTTTCTCGGTATGAACTTTTACACCTAAATCTTCAATTTTTCTACGTAGGAGCGCGCCGCCACCATCATCTAGCTGTACTGCCATTAGTCGGGGAGCAAACTCAACGACATGAGTTTCTAGGCCAAGGTTTTTCACCGCATTTGCAGCTTCTAATCCAAGTAACCCGCCACCAATCACTACGCCAGATTTACTTTGTTTACTGGAAAGTTCGATAGCATCAAGATCGTCGAGAGTTCGGTATACATGACAATGTTCCTGATCGTTACCCGGAATAGGCGGAACAAATGGGAACGACCCCGTTGCGAGTATAAGTTTGTCGTACGATTCAACGTGACCTGTATTGGTAATAACCTGATTGTTTGCTGTATCTAGCTGGGTGACCTTGGTATTCAGCAAGTAGTTCACGCCATTTTCTTGGTAGTAAGCTTCGCTAGCTATCGCCAAATCATCTTCACTTTTTCCGTCGAAGTAAGAAGTGAGCTGAACGCGATCGTAAGCTAAGCGAGATTCTTCGCAAAAGGTGACGACGTCGAACTCTTCGGACTTAGCTTGGATAATGTTATCGATAAACTTATGACCAACCATCCCGTTGCCCACAACCACGATCTTTTGCTTACTTTCAGCCTGCTTGCTCATAATAAATTCCTTTTACTTGCCCACTTTGTTCGGTGGTTTGACGGCGCAATAAATTTGATTAGTTAACTTTTGTTTTATTACCTATGTAGATGACTACAAATAGATAAATTTATTTTTAGTCCTGATTTCTTGTGAGCAAAGAG
>NZ_JAKJSW010000224.1:0-6269 GCF_050337375.1 Vibrio makurazakiensis
GGATAGCCATATTGTAGTGTTGCGGTATCACTGATTAACTCACTTAATTGTGCTTCAACGCTGGTGAGTTCGAAGTCATACATCGCTTTATTGAGCGCACGAATGCGCTCTTTGTTGTCAGAATTGGACATCAGCCACCTCTAGCACTTTTGGTAAAGAGGGTTGGATTTCGAATCCTTGTTTTCCCAGCCATGACCAGAGAAAGCATCGACACCTAGCTGGGCCATAATGGCAGGGAAATCCACCATTACATAGTTGTCGACTATCTTGCCGTCGACCACTTTCCAGAAGTCCATGTAGCGAATGATCACTTTCTTACCGGTTGGTTCGATGCCCATAAATGATCCTGAATGAATCGCCTCTTGGCGGCCAAAGGCTGCGCACCATTCACCTTGGGTGAGACGAGCCTCGTCGATACAAACCTTATCTGAGAAAGCTGCTTGGAACGGGCGTTGCCAGTTATCTTGAAACTCTTGTAGGTTGTCTTTAAAACCGCAGCCTGCATTACCCATCCAGCGGAAACTCTCTGCAAAGAAGCGTCCCATGTTGTCGATGTCGTGGTCATTTAGTCCATCGACCATAGAATCGATAACATGCAATGTTTCATCGGTTTTAGTCAGGTCGTTATCATTGGTTAATGCTCCCTGTACTGGGCGAGCTGATACTGGTGCAGTATCTTGCGTTGTTGGGTGTTCGCATGTGTGTGTCATTAGTAATTTCCTTTTATCCTTTAACAGCGCCAGCAACCAAGCCAGATACAATCTTTTTCTGGAAGAAAATGATCAGCGCAACGATAGGTAATGTGATTGAAACTGCACCTGCAGCGGTCATTGACCAGTATTTGATGTCATCGGCACCAAATTGCGATATTGCAACTGGCATCGTTGCTGCGTTGGTAGCGGTAAGCGTAAGTGGAATCAAGAACTCGTTGTACGCTAACAAGAAGGTGAACAAACCCGTTGTGATAATGCCTGGCCACATAACAGGAACGATTGCTTTGGCAAAGGCTTGGAATTGGTTGCAGCCGTCCATCATTGCTGATTCTTCTAGCTCTTTAGGGATGTTCATAAAGAACGAACGCATCATCCAAATAGTGAAAGGTTGGTTAATCGCAACCAGCACTAAAATCAATACGATGTGTGTGTCATAAAGCCCAACCATACGGGTGAACTCGTAGTAGGGGATTAAGAACACTGTATGAGGAAGAGAACGGAAAACTAACGCAAGCATCAGCAACCAGAACCCTAACTTGCCTGGGTAGCGAGCCAATGCGTAGCCGGCAAAACAACCGATACTTAGTGAAATAACCACAACGCCAAGGGTAACGATTACGGAGTTAATCAAGAACTCACTGAATCCGAATTCTAGCCACAAGTTCGCATAGTTCATCGCTGTTGGTTCGAACACCCAAACCGGCGGATTAGAAAACGCATCTACCGGTGTTTTAATGGACGTCATGATGGTCCAGAAAAATGGAAAGGCACAAAACAGAACCCATAAGCCCATGATTCCATATACCATCATCTTTTGAATATTTAGGTTACTTGGGTTCATGCGCGAATTCCTTTTTGCTCTTTGTAAGTCAGGTATAAGAAAGGGATCAGTAATACGAATATGCCTAGCATGGTTAATACAGAAACAGCGCTGCCTTTGGCCACAGCGTCTTGCACAATGCCAACGCGATAGTTGTAGTACATCAGAGTTTCTGTCGCATTTAGGCCACCTGTCATTACCGCGACCGAATCAAACAAGCGGTAAGCATCCATAATACAAATCATCGAAATAAACAGAGTGAGTGGCTGTAGCGCCGGTATCACAACATGTTTAATTTGATCCCATTGATGTGCGCCATCTAGAACAGACGATTCCAAAGTGTCTTGTGGAATAGCCTGTAACCCTGCAAAGAACACGATCGCTGCGAACGGTGTGACTTGCCAAATACCGTAGAGGATGATCAAAGCACGCGACTCAAACACATCGCTGAACCAGTACACTTGGATACCAACCAGATTTAACAGGTAAGTGATGTAACCAAAGTCTTGGAATAACCACGAGAAAATCAAGGTGCCCACAACTGGCGTTACCACGAATGGGAGCAAGGTTGCGGCCATAAAGAATCCGCGGATTTTTTGGCTAAGCTTGTTTAATGCGAGAGCGACAATGAACCCCAGCACTAAAACACTGAGCACAACACAAACTGTGTAGACTAATGTGAACTCAAAGGCAGACCAGAACGCATCGTCTTGAAGGATGTCAAAGTAGTTTTCAAACCCGACATAACGGAGTTCGCCTTTGAAGTTAAATCGGTTTAATGACAGGTATAAAGTCATCACCAATGGTGCAGCCATCAGCAGCACCATTGAAGCGATAGACGGACCTGAGAAACCGAGGAAATTACGTAAATTCATGACTGCTCCTTAGTCAATGTAACCTTGTGCTCGCGCTTCTTTGTAATAGCCTTTTGCGGCTTCGTTCAATGCAACTTTGATGCTGGTTTTACCGCGTAGGGCGTCCGGTAGCTTGTTACCAATTTCCGTATGTGCCAAACCGTAGTAGCCCTCTGTAGGGAAAGGTTTTGCTCCACGTTCAATCATTTCTGCAAGCGCACCCAAATAACGATACTGCTCACCTTCAACTTGGTTTGCTGATTGACGAGACAAGAAAGCCAGTTCAGCGCCTTCTTTCATGTTTTCTTTACTCATCGATTCCATCATGATCTTGAAAACCAACTCGCGGTCGGCATTTAAGCGGTGTGGGAATACGTACCCATCCCAGAATATACTTGTAGACGGTATGGTGGTGGTCTTATTGGCTGTTGGTGCCATTGAGTAGTTCACTTTGCCAACCACTTTAGATACTTGGTCGTTATCCATTTCCGCAGCGCGAGTTGCCCATATGTTACCCATTGCTGCTTTGTCTTGTTGGAAGTTCACCATCACTAAATCATTAGAAAGAGATAATGCATTTGGAGACATCAAGGGTAGTAATGACTTAAGAATATTCGCAGCTTCTACGCCCTTCTGTCCATCGAACAGAGGTTTACCGTTTTCATCAAAGTACTGACCACCTAAAGATAGGTAGATGTTGGTGAACTCCGTTGCTAAGTTCCAACCTTTGCCCATTGCYTGAGAAAGAGGGTAGTCGATGCCAGCTTCTTGAAGTGCTTGTCCTGTTGTGACAACTTCTTGATAGGTATGTGGCACTTCTAAGTTATGTTGGTCGAATAGATCTTGGCGGTAAAAGAACTCTTGCATGTTCAACTGGATTGGCAGTGCGTAAATCTCACCGTCATGTTTTGCTAGTTCCCAGATGCTAGGTGGAATGTCCGCAAGGTTGTACTCATCCCAATATTTTTCCACTAGATCCGTGATTGGCTGGATTTGTTCTTTCAGTAAGAACTCATGGTAGCTCTGAGCTGATACTTGAATTACGTCGTAAGGAGAATTACCACGACGGCTGGAAAGCACGATTCGAGCTTGCTCTTGAACTGCGCTACCACCTACTAACTTGTTTTTGATTTCTAGCTTTGATGTTTCGCACTCTTTCATCTTGTCTGAGAAGTGTTTCAAAACTGGGTAACTGTTCGATAGTAGGGAAATTTTTCCTTCCGCTTCTAGGTCGCCAAGGTCGCAAGCTGCATAGCTTGGTGCAGATAAGATAGCGCCAGTACATATGGCGAGTAACGATAATGTTCTTTTCATCTTTGGTAATCCTTTACTACGTAATTTATGTTGGTCATAACCATCGGTTGGATGGATTCAAAGCGGTCAGGCTTTGCATGTTCAACAGCTGTATAACAGAGTGAGCCGTGGTTAAGCCGCTTGGATACAACTGGTTGTTTGTTCGCGATAAATGCGTTGTTCAGATTCCGTATCGAAAAGGTAGGTATGATCAAGGTTGAATTTAAAGCCAACGCGATCGCCCATTCCAACCGTGCAATGTTTGTCTGTGCGACAGATAATGTAATGCTCATCAACTTGAACGGTAATCAGAGTACATTCTCCCGTCATCTCAACGGAATAAACGTCACCATAAAGGTTACTTTCTTCAACGGGACATAAAGCGACATCTTCAGGGCGAACACCTAGTGTTACGGCCTCATTGTCTGAATTATTGAACCCTTCAACGGAGCAGCTAACCCCAGAGAATGTGCCAGCAGAAAGCTTGCCCTTAATGAAGTTCATTCCTGGTGAACCGATAAAGCTTGCTACAAACAGACTTGCAGGGTTGTTGTAGATCTCTTTCGGCGTATCCAATTGCTGAATTTTGCCTTGGTAAAGCACAGCCACTCGGTCGGCCAGTGTCATTGCTTCGATTTGATCGTGGGTTACGTAAACCGTCGTACGTTGAAATTCATGGTGTAGATTTTTGAGTAGAGCACGCATTGAAACGCGCAGTTTTGCATCTAGGTTCGATAGCGGTTCGTCCATCAGGAACATACGAGGCTCGCGAACAATGGCACGAGCTAGCGCCACACGTTGGCGTTGACCACCAGAAAGTGTCGCCGGTTTACGATCCAATAAGTGTTCTAGCTCAACACGTTTTGCTGCACGCATCACTCGGTCATGAAGCTCTTCTTTTGGTACGCGTTGCATCTCAAGAGGGAAGGCAATGTTTCCATAAACTGTTTTTTGTGGGTACAGACCGTAGCTTTGAAACACCATTGCGATATCACGATCTCTAGGGTGAGTGTTATTAACGAACTCACCATCGATATAAACCTCGCCTTCACTTGGAGTATCTAGGCCAGCGATCATTCGCATAGTCGTTGTTTTACCGCAGCCTGATGGGCCCAACAAAACCAGAAACTCTTTGTCTTTAATTTCTAATGACAAGTCATTAATGGCGGTGAAATTGTCCCAGTATTTCTTAATGTTCTTGAGTGAAACTGATGCCATGATTTACTCCATCCATGTTTGAATTGGTTTTTTTTGCATACGAATCCATTTTGGCAAAGGTGGGGCAAACAGCAACATATAATTAACAATTAACACATCTTCGTATCAATAGTGTGTGAGGAGTCATATTCAGACTATTTGGTGGTGCTGATTAGATAACAACCAGTTGACTTTGTACAAACCTTGAACGGATAAGGGCTAATCTTAGTTTTGGATAGGTATGCATTGATATGGTGCAATAAAAAAGTGAGCCAATTGGCTCACTTTATGTTTGGGCTGTTGTGGTGTTACAAAGGGTTACCCTAAGAGGTTGGGTAGGGTTAGAGAAATAGCGGGGATAAAGGTAATAATCATCAAAGCGACGAGCATGGCACCAATCCAGCCTAGAATCGCCCGTGACAAGGATTCAATGGGAACATTACCGACCTGGCTTGCCATAAATAGGTTGGCTCCGAGTGGAGGGGTAACAAAGCCTATGGCTAAGTTCACTATCATCACGATACCAAAGTGAATAGGGTCCATTCCCAACGCTGTAACGATAGGTAACAGTATTGGAGTCAAGATAACAATCGCCGCTAATGTCTCCATAAATGTACCCACGATCAGCAGTAATGCGGTGATACATAGCAAGATGAGCAGTTTGTTTTCCGTAATAGAGAGAATGAACTGTGCGATTTCGGTTGGCAGGCGTTCAAGCGTTAGGATTCGACCAAAGGTGACCGAAGCGCCCACAATCACAAGTACTGCGCCAACCAATAGGGAAGATTCTAAAATAATCTTCACGACCTTTTTGTAATCCAGTTCTTTGTATACAAACATGCCGAAAAACAAGCCGTACAACACGCCTATCGCAGCGGATTCGGTTGGTGTGAACACACCAGAGTAGATGCCGCCAAGAATGATAACGGGTAATAGCATCGCCCAAATCGCTTCTTTGAGAGCTGCAAGCCGTTCAGGCCACGTGGCTTTTTTATCGTTGCCTTTGTAACCGCGGATTTTAGACACGATCAAGCAATAACCGATCAGCACTAAACCTACGACAAGCCCAGGAATAATCCCGGCCATGAACATTTTAGTGACCGATACCTCCGCAGTGATGGCATATACGATCATCACAACAGATGGAGGAATAATTACACCAATACCACCAGAAGAGGCAATCAGTGCGCCAGCAAAGCTTCGGTCATAGCCTTTTTTGACCATAGACGGAATCATAGTTAAGCCAATAGCGGCAACGGTTGCCGAACCTGTACCTGAGATTGAAGCAAAGAACATGCAAGCTACGATGGCTACAATCCCTAAACCGCCAGTGAAGTGGCCAAAGAATACCTCAGCAACATGTAAAAGACGTTTTGATATACCGCCCTGGCT
>NZ_JAKJSW010000039.1:0-31223 GCF_050337375.1 Vibrio makurazakiensis
AGCTATAAGAATAATAGCGGCGGAAGCGATCCCAAGAGAGACAGAACGAAATAAAAAGCCCAGCATTACTTTCCTCTTCAACCAGTTGGAAGATATCTACGTTAATGGATGTCTAAATATAGAAAGACTGGTGAAGAATAGCACTTTGGTTCAATTAAATAAAAGGGTGAGAAATAACCAATATAGACAGTTTGCCTTTATTGGTATCCTCACCCTTTATTGAGCGTTTAAAATTATTAGCGTTAATTAACGAACGACTAAGTAAATCGTGCGATCGCCCCTTTGAATATTTAGTGCCAGTACGTCAGGTTTCTTTTCCAAGATTTCGCGTAACTGAGCCAAATTTTTAACCCGTTGGCGGTTAACCGCAACAATGATGTCATTTTCCAGCAACTGGTAAGCTTCTGCAGGTGAACCTTTAGCTACATTAGTGACTTTAACCCCTTTTACGGAAGAAGAGTCAGTTGTGTTAGTTAACTCAGCGCCAGCCAAACCGTCATGAAGTTTCTCTGCTTGGGTCTTACTATTGCTTGATTCACCTAAGGTGACATCAAACGATTTGTTTTTCCCATCTCGTATAATGCCGAGTTCGATTTTTTTACCCGCACCAAGTGTTGCGACTTTCGCTCGTAGTTCACTGAAGGTATCAATGCCTTTGCCATTGAGGGAAACAATAATATCACCAGCTTCAATACCCGCGCTATCAGCCGCACTTTCAGGTAGAACTTGGCTAACAAAAGCGCCTTTACTTGATTCATAGCCAAGAGCTTCAGCTAACTCCGAGGTGATCTCGCCACCTTGCACACCTAACATTCCGCGTTTTACTTCGCCGAAGTCTAGAATTTGCTCTGTGAGGTTTTTCATCATATTCGATGGGATGGCGAAGCCGATGCCGACGTTGCCACCATTAGGCCCGAGGATCGCTGTATTAATACCAATTAACTCACCGTTAAGGTTAACCAGTGCTCCACCAGAGTTACCACTATTAATAGCGGCATCGGTTTGAATAAAGTTTTCAAAGTTTTCTAAGTTGAGCCCGCTTCGACCTAACGCGGAGACAATTCCTGAAGTCACCGTTTGTCCAAGCCCAAATGGGTTGCCGATCGCCACGCTAAAATCACCGACTCTGAGTTTGTCGGAGTCTGCGAGTTTAATCTGAGTGAGATCTTTGGCTTTTTCTAGCTTTAGTAAGGCGATGTCTGACATTTCATCGCCACCGATCAACTCAGCGTCGTATTCTCTGCCATCGTGAAGTTTTACTTTGATTTCGTCGGCACCATTAATAACGTGATAGTTGGTAACTATATGACCTTTATCGGCGTCAATAATGACACCTGAGCCTAAACCTCTGAATGGACGCTCTTGAAGTTGCTCGGGACCGAAAAAGAATTGAAATTGTTCAGGGATGCGTTGGCGTTGAACTTGTTTACCTTCTACAGCGATACTCACGACCGCAGGTGTTACCTGTTCAAGCATGGGAGCTAGGCTAGGAAGTTGCTCGCCATTAACACTAAAAGGGAGCGCCGCAGTTGCTTGTATCGGCGCGATGATTGAACTTAAGCTTAAAGTCAGTACCGATAAAGCAAGCAAAGGTTTTTTCATCATAAATTCCTCTCTGAATTAAGGTCTCAACTAGTCGAATATAAGAATAATATGACTGGTATCAATAGACCTGAGTGAAAGTTATGACTCAAAAACCTTATGAAAGTTCAGCAAAAAATCAGATTATGAAGCTTTCGCTGTTACAGCATCGGTTGCTTCGATGATTTCTTTTTCTTGCTCGTTGAACAAACCTGTAGAGCCTTTCGCATAGTCTTTAGGCTGTTGGTTGATTGGTGCTACGGTTGCATCTGATTTTTCAGAATGCAGCGCTGCGGTTTTTACGAATGGGTTATCTTGTTCTGGTAGGTTTGGCAGCAATTCTGCTGAGGTTTTTTCCATGTGCTGATAAAGCTTTGTGTAGTCTTTACCTAGCGTATCGAGCATTTCAGCTGTTTGAGCAAAGTGGTCGGCAAGTTCTTGGCGTTGCTGCTCAAGTGCAAACTTTGCTGAGTCTAGTTCTTTTTGAACAGACTTTTGATTCTTATATTCTGGTTTGGTTAGGCGTGCAATGATCACCCCTAAAATAGCGCCAACAAGTAAACCTATAATTGCATACATCCAAGGCATAACAGCTCCTAATAATTGTTTCTTAACATGTTTGTTACTGCTTAGTTACACGTATTTCGACTCCATGGTACTATGAGATACATAACGTATAAAGAAAAATGCGTGTGCGCTGCCTAGCAGTTTAGTGTTGCCTCTTTCGTGGATCTGTCGTGATGAACCCTATAAAAAAATACGAACAAGACATAGAAACTCATGGATTTCAGAGAGATCCAGCTCAAGAACAAGCGGTAAAAAGTTTAGATGAGCTCTTCTATCAACTTCAAGATTACCTTAATGCTCCAGTCCCACAGTTAACTCGTTTTCAAAAGCTGATGGGTAAGAAACCTCAGTTACCTGAACCACCGCAAGGTTTGTATTTTTGGGGCGGAGTGGGGCGTGGTAAAACTTACTTAATGGATACGTTTTTTGATGCTCTGCCGATCAAGAAGAAGATGCGTGTTCACTTTCACCGCTTTATGTATCGCGTACATGATGAGTTGAAAGCAATAGGGAATGTAAGTGATCCATTGCCATTAGTCGCGGATAAGTTGAAGCAAGAAGCTGAGATCATCTGCTTTGATGAGTTTTTTGTTTCAGATATTACCGATGCAATGATCCTAGGAACTTTGTTTGAAGAGCTGTTTGCCCGTAATGTGGTGCTGGTGGCGACATCGAATATCCCACCTGTCGATTTATATCGCAATGGCCTACAACGCGCTCGCTTTCTTCCTGCAATTAAACTTATTCAGGACAACTGTCATATTTTGAATGTAGATAGTGGGGTGGATTATCGCCTTCGCACACTCGAACAAGCCGAAATTTATCATTTCCCGCTTGATGAGCAAGCTAACATCAACCTCGAAAAGTACTACATGCAACTAGTCGGGGAAGATAAAGAGAAGTTAACGCAAATTGAAGTGAATCATCGTCAATTGGATGTGGTTGAAGCGAGTGATGGTGTTTTGCATGGTACGTTTGCTCAACTCTGTCAGTCTGCTCGAAGCCAGAATGATTACATTGAATTATCTAAGGTGTACCACACTGTATTGTTGGCTGACGTATTGCAGATGGAAGCGACAACAGATGATGCAGCAAGACGTTTTATAGCCTTAGTGGACGAGTTTTATGAACGCAATGTAAAACTCATTATTTCGGCGGAAGTAGCATTGGAAGAATTGTACACACAGGGCCAGTTGAATTTTGAATTTAAACGCTGTCAGTCACGATTAATTGAAATGCAGAGCCATGATTATTTAGCGAAAGAGCACCTTGGCTAGCCTTTTTTAAGCCGGTTGACAAAAGTGAATAAAAAAATCGTGATTTTGTTCAAAAAGAGGTGATTTTTTCTTCGCTCTTCTCTATAATCCTGCGACCTACCGTTACTGCGGGCCTCTAGCGATGAGTAAAATCACGTTATGCCAAGAGTTTTCCAACACTCGAAGGGGTGATGAATGGTAACTCTTAGACAGTGGGAATACGCGAGTATTCCTTAAGTGTAAATTTTTTAAATAGGTAATTATTAGCATGAAAACTTTCGTTGCTAAACCAGAAACTGTAAAACGCGACTGGTATGTTGTAGACGCTGAAGGCAAAACTCTTGGCCGTCTAGCAAGTGAAATCGCTTCTCGCCTACGCGGCAAGCACAAAGCAGAATACACTCCTCACGTAGACACTGGTGATTACATCATCGTTGTTAACGCTGAGAAAGTTGCTGTTACAGGTAACAAAGCTAAGGGTAAGGTTTACTACCGTCACTCTGAGTTCCCAGGTGGTCTTAAAACTATCACTTTTGAAAAGCTAATTGCTAAGAAACCAGAAATGGTTCTTGAACTAGCAGTTAAAGGTATGCTTCCACGTGGTCCACTAGGCCGCGCGATGTACCGTAAGCTTAAAGTATACGCTGGTACTGAGCACAACCATGTTGCTCAACAGCCACAAGTACTAGACATCTAAGGGGATTAAGACAATGGCAGAGAATCAATACTACGGCACTGGTCGTCGCAAAAGCTCAGCAGCTCGTGTTTTCATCAAACCAGGCTCTGGTGAGATCGTAATCAACAAGCGTAGCCTTGATGTTTACTTCGGTCGTCCAACTTCTCGTATGGTTGTTAAGCAACCTCTTGAGCTAGTTGAACTAACTGAGAAACTTGACCTTTACATCACTGTTTCTGGTGGTGGTATTTCTGGTCAAGCTGGCGCAATCCGCCACGGTATCACTCGCGCTCTTATGGAGTACGATGAAACTCTACGTCCTGCTCTACGTGCAGCTGGTTACGTTACTCGTGACGCTCGTTGCGTTGAACGTAAGAAAGTTGGTCTACGTAAAGCACGTCGTAAACCTCAATTCTCTAAGCGTTAATTTTTCCTTTACGGAAAATACACGCTCCCAGTTTTATTACTGGAATTGTGGTTCAAAGCTCGGCTATATGCCGGGCTTTTTGTTTTTTTACTCCTCTGAACTCCCCCAAATTCCTTACATTTACTTTCTCTTTCTTATAATTTGACTTCTTTTGTGACCCCGCGTGCGAATTACCTCATGATTGTTACAAAAAGGTAGCTTTATCTTGTCAAAAAGTAGGGTTTTATTTATCATTTCGCCTTAATAAATAGAACTAAATTTATATTTTGTTAGCCATGCTCTATAAGCGGAATAATTACAATCCAAAAGGAGCAAATGGGAGAATGTTTGGATGAGCAACGCGCCTTTAAATAACGGTCGCAGGCGTTTCTTAACCGCAACAACAGCAGTTGTTGGTGGTTTGGGAGCAGCTGCAGTCGCCGTGCCTTTTATCAAATCATGGAATCCGAGTGCCAAAGCGAAAGCTGCGGGTGCTCCGGTTGAAGTGGAAGTAAGCAAACTTGAAGCCGGTCAAATGGTTCGTGTCGAATGGCAAGGTAAACCTGTATGGGTTGTACGTCGTGCTGATTCTGTACTCRAAAACCTGAAGTCTATCGGTGGTCAACTACGCGATCCACAATCAGAAACAGAGCAGCAACCTGAATACGCACAGAATGAGTTCCGTTCAATTAAGCCGGAATTCTTCATTGCTGTTGGTTTCTGTACTCACTTAGGTTGTTCTCCGACTTACCTTCCTGACTCTTTTGCAGAACAAGTTCAAGGTGTTAAATCTGGCTTCTTCTGTCCGTGTCATGGCTCTAAGTTTGATATGGCTGGTCGGGTGTTCCAAGGTGTTCCTGCACCTTTGAACTTGGTTGTGCCAAAGCATATGTATTTGAGCGACACTAAGATCCTTATCGGCATTGACGAGGGAGACGCATAATGCAAGGACTACTTGATTGGGTAGAAAAACGTATTCCAGCGATGAATGCTTATAAAAAGCATTTATCTGAATACCCGATGCCTAAGAACTTTAACTTTTGGTACCTTTTTGGTTCTTTGGCAATGCTTGTTTTGGTTAACCAAATCCTGACTGGTATTTGGTTAACAATGAACTACGTACCATCTGGTGAAGGTGCGTTTGCTTCGGTTGAATACATCATGCGTGATGTAGAATACGGTTGGTTATTGCGTTATATGCACTCTACAGGTGCATCAGCGTTCTTCGTTGTTATTTACTTGCACATGTTCCGTGGTCTTATCTACGGTTCATACCAGAAGCCTCGTGAGCTTCTGTGGATCTTCGGCATGCTAATCTTCTTAGTATTAATGGCTGAAGCATTCATGGGTTACCTACTACCATGGGGACAAATGTCTTACTGGGGTGCACAGGTAATCATTTCCCTATTTGGTGCAATTCCAGTTATTGGTGACGACCTAACGCTTTGGATCCGTGGTGACTACATCATCTCAGGTGCAACACTGAACCGTTTCTTCGCACTACACGTTATTGCTCTACCAATCGTATTACTGCTGCTTATCGTTCTTCACGTTCTAGCACTGCACGAAGTTGGTTCGAATAACCCAGACGGTATTGAAACGAAGCTTCCGAAAGGCACAATGGGCGACGAGTACAAAACTCAGTTCCCATTCCATAAGGATTACACGAAGAAATACGACATCATCGATTCTGTTCCTTTCCACCCATACGGGACTGTGAAAGATATGGTTGGTGTAGCCGGTTTCCTATTCTTGTTCTGTTATGTGTTGTTCTTTAACCCTGAGATGGGTGGATACTTCCTTGAGCCGCCTAACTTTGAAGCTGCAAACCCACTGAAGACTCCAGAGCACATTGCTCCAGTTTGGTACTTCACGCCGTTCTACGCTGTACTACGTGCTGTTCCTGATAAGTTGTTAGGTGTTGTAGCAATGGGCGCTTCTATTGTTGTGCTATTCCTACTGCCATGGTTCGACCGTTGTAAAGTTCGTTCTTACCGTTACCGTAGCAAACTGCATTTGATTAACATCATCCAATTCACAATAAGCTTTATTGCGCTTGGTGTCCTTGGTGCGCTTCCTGCAACGCCAACATACACATTGCTGGCTCAAATCTTTAGCTTAGGTTATTTCATGTTCTTCGTTCTACTATGGTTCTACAGTAAAAATGAAGCGACTAAACCATTACCAGAAAGGGTGACGTTCAAATGAAAAAGTGGATTGTAATTTTATTTGCTATGTTGCCATCTCTAGCTATGGCTGCGGGTGCAAACGTACCATTAGATAAAGCGAACAATGATTTAACGGATAAAGCTTCATTGCAAAATGGCGCAAAGTTATTCATGAACTACTGTTTTGCTTGTCACTCAACGCAATATCAGCGTTATGAGCGAGTTGCTACGGATTTAGAAATCCCAGTAGATCTAATGAAAGAGAACCTGATTTTTGATCCTGAAGCAAAAATCGGTAGCTTGATGGTTAACGCTATGCCTGCGAAGCAAGCAGCGAACTGGTTTGGTGCTCCGCCACCGGATCTAACGCTTGTTGCTCGTGTTCGTGGGGCTGACTGGCTTTACACTTACCTTCGTTCTTTCTACGAAGATCCGTCTCGTCCATTTGGCGTAAACAACATTGTTTTCCCAAGTGTAGGTATGCCGCACGTTCTTGAAGAGCTGCAAGGTATCCCTAAACCAATCTACGATACACACATGGTAGATGGCGAAGAAGTAACGACTGTTGTTGGTACAGAAACATCTGGTACTGGTGAGCTTAGCACTAGCGAATATGATGATTCAGTTCGTGACCTGGTTAACTTCCTAGTTTACTCAGGTGACCCTGTGCAATTAGAGCGTCACGCGATGGGTTGGTGGGCAATGGCCTTCCTAGTGATCTTCACTATCATCGTGGTTCTGCTGAAGAAAGAGTACTGGCGTGATGTGCATTAATTGTGCTATCATACTGTGCTAATTCCTGAATTTACAATGGAGGCTTAGGCCTCCATTTTTTTTATTTTAAGTGTACTGGAGGGGCTCCATGGCTGTAGCTGCCAATAAACGTTCTGTGATGACTCTTTTTTCAAGTGCTTCTGATATGTATAGCCATCAGGTTCGCATTGTTCTTGCTGAAAAAGGCGTAAGTGTTGAAGTTGAGTTGGTTGATGAAAATAATCTACCAGCAGAGCTTGTTGAACTGAACCCATACAAATCAGTACCAACTCTTGTTGATCGTGAGCTTGCATTGTATGACTCAAAGATCATCATGGAGTACCTAGATGAGCGTTTCCCTCATCCACCATTGATGCCTGTTTACCCAGTGGCTCGTGGTAATAGTCGTCTGATGATGTACCGTATTGAACGTAACTGGTATTCAGTTGCTGAGAAAATTGTAAAAGGCAATGCTGAAGAATCTGAAGCTGCACGTATTAAACTACGTAATGACCTTCTAACTCTAGCGCCTATCTTTGCTGAATATGAATATTTCATGAGCGAAGAGTTTAGCCTAATTGATTGCTACCTAGCTCCTCTATTATGGCGTTTGCCTGAGCTTGGTATTGAACTTGTAGGTCCTGGTTCTAAAGAACTTAAGATTTACATGAACCGTGTATTTGAGCGTGATTCATTCCTAGCTTCTCTTACTGAAGCTGAGCGTGAGATGCGACTAGTTCGCTAAGCGGTTATGGAACTTACTAATATGACACCACGCCGTCCGTATATGCTAAGAGCATTTTATGAATGGTTGGTGGATAACGAGTTAACGCCACACTTAGTGGTAGAGGCAACCTTACCGGGTGTTCGTGTTCCGGAAGAGTTTATTCAAGATGGCCAAATCATTTTAAATGTTGCTCCTAGAGCTGTTGGTCAGCTAGAACTTGGCAATGAAGCGGTTACATTTAGTGCTCGCTTTGGTGGTCGTCCTCATTCTGTGATTGTTCCGTTGTACGCTATTGAAGCTATCTATGCTCGTGAGAACGGTGCTGGAACAATGTTTGAACCTGAAGAAGCTTACATGACAGCGTTGGAAGAAGGTATCGAAGAAGGTCCTTTTGAAACTCAACCTGCTGTATCTCCTTTAAGTGTAGCGACAACAACAGAGTTAGAGTCGGTAGAAACTGAAACAGAGGTTGAGTCAGCCCCTGAGCCAGTGAGACCGAAAGGCAAGCCAAGCCTTAGAGTTATTAAATAAAAAAAGCAGCGATTACGCTGCTTTTTTTTGCTTTCAATTTTAGTTAGCAATCTATGTAGCCAGATTTAGGCGCTAGGCTGACCATATTGGAATGCACGGATAACCTGCTTTACTCCCGAGATGTTTCTCGCCACTTCTGTTGCTATTTCTGCTTGCTCTTGAGTTACTAGCCCAAGTAAGAATACTTCCTGATTCTCAGTGATCACTTTGATTTTTATACCATTCAGCTCTGACTTAGTCAGTAGTGCAGATTTAACTTTCGTTGTGATCCAGCTGTCTTTACTTATCGCACTGACTGCTAGAGGTTCGAGTACACGAACTTGGTTGTGAACTTCTGTGACACCTTGAACTTCTTTGGCTTTACTGGCAAACGAGCGTCTTTCTTGGTCAGTTGAAGCTTGTCCCATTAGGACAACCGTTCCGCGGTAAGAGTTTGCTGTGATGCGAACATTGCCACGATAAGGTGGCTTATTGCCCAGAGCTGCGACTTCAAACTCAATGTTGTTGTCGTTCCAAATTTCTTGAGTCGATCGAGTGTCTGTAACAATACTTGCAGTGGTTGCAGCGCCTGCGATAAATAGACCAGCACAACCTGAGAGGCTTGCGGCTAATAACGCGAGGCTAACCAGTTTTACTAGTCTCATTATCTTTCCTATTCTTCGTGTGCTGGAAATAGAACTTGGTCAATAAGGTCACACAGGCAGTGTAGCGTTACCATGTGAACCTCATGGATACGTGCAGTGCGRTGAGATGGAATACGAATTTCTACATCGTGCTCACCTAATAGCCCCGCCATTTCACCGCCATCTTTACCTGTAAAGGCGATGATTGTCATATCGCGAGTTACTGCAGCTTCCATTGCTTTAATAATGTTTTTGCTGTTACCGCTGGTAGATATAGCTAAAAGAATATCTCCAGTTTGACCAAACGCTCGAACTTGCTTCGAAAAAATTTCTTCATAGTGGTAGTCGTTCGCTACGGCTGTTAACGTTGTATTATCAGCGGTCAAAGCCATTGCAGGTAGGCTTGGGCGTTCAGTTTCAAAGCGGTTTAATAAGCAAGATACAAACTGTTGAGCGTTAGACGCCGAACCGCCATTACCACAGCAAAGGATCTTATTGCCATTAAGTAGTGTCGCGAMCATAGCTTGCGCTGCGTGAGTTATTGAATCTGGCAGTGCTTCTGCTGCGGCAATTTGAATTTGGATGCTTTCTGTAAAACTTTCTTTAATGCTGTCTAGCATTGCTTATCCTTGAGTAATCGCATTTTCTATCCATTCGATGTTGTTACCATGTTGCTCTATCGCAACCACATCGAATCGAAAATCTGTGGAATGGGCAGATAGCCCTTGCTTGAGTAGCCAAACATTTGCTGTCTTGACTAACTTACGCATTTTTTGTGGAGTGACCATTTCGACAGCATGACCATAGTCATTTTGCTTTCGGTATTTGACTTCCACAAACACAATGCAGCTATTATCTCGCATTATAAGATCAATCTCACCACATTTGGCTGAGAAGTTTTGCTCTATTATCGTTAAACCTTGGCGAGTAAGGTATTTACTCGCCAAAGCTTCATAATGGTTACCTATTTGCTTACGGCTAAATAGCCCCATGTTCCGCCCAGCTGATTTGACGTTGGATTACACAGCTGTCGTCAATGGTAAGTACCCCTGTTTGACCATGAATACTATGGCCTTCAACAGCTTTCATTTGTGGTAGAGCTTCCATCAAGTAGTATGCGTCCATCCCCAAAGCTTGTAAGCGTTTTTCGGCATTAGAGTTATCAGGCCATAGGCTATCTAATTGTGCTTTGAGTTCGATATTATCTTCGATTAACAGTGGAATATCGCTATAGATAACGCCTGTTAAATCTTCATATTGCTTATCGCCGCTGTTACTACGAGAGTTTGAGTATAACTCCGGTTGCTTCGCATCTGGGTTTACCGCAACTTCGATGAATGGTTTGATCAAAGTAAGTTCTGAATTCTTTGCCACAATATAAACTGAGTCGATATCTCTACGGCTACGAGGCTCTGTTTCGATATCTAATTTCATCAATGCGTCTATTTGAGCAATGCGTTGTTGGCTTTCTTGTAGGCCAAATACTTGATTCACATTACGTTGCAATTGACGCTTATCTGAGAAGAAACTCGTTGCTACTTTGTTATTACTGTATTTCAGCCACTCTTCTTCGAATGCTTCTTGAACTCGAGTACCAAGGCGACCTTTAGGTGCAATAATCAATGGGTACTTATAGCCTTTCGTAAACAGGTGTTTAGCGGCTTGAGCAACCTCTTGTTCTGGCGATAGTGTTAAGTAACACATGCTAGAATCAGGATTGACGGTTTGAGGGATATTCAACGCTAACGTTGGAATTGGGTTTTCACTCAATGCTTGCGCTTGTTGAAGCTTCTCTATATTACTTTTAATAAGAGGACCAACAATGAAGTCGACCTTATCTTCAATCACTTTCTCTTTTATTTCTTGAGCACTTTGCGTTTGGGTATCAAGCACAGTTAGCGTTGCATCTTGCTCGCGTTCTTTGTCATTCATCATCGCAAAGATGAAACCATCACGAACCAGTTGAGCTTGTTTACCAAACTTACCAGTAAGTGGCAGTAATAATGCTGTGCTTGTTGGCTTGCTGATATCCAAATTTAGGATCTCAGTGATTGCCAGTGGAGTGTATACCGCAGCTGGGTGAGTCGGGTTTTCTGCAAACCAGTGCTCTAATGTGTTCTTAAGTTGTGGCAGGTTGCTATTCAGCGTCTTCATATAGATTGCTAATTGAAGCCAGCCATCAAGGAGCTCTTCATTTGGTGTCGTAACCAATGAAGTAATCTCATATTGAGAGTATGTGTAAAGGTTTTGCCAAATTCTTTCGGCGATTTGTTCTTGGTCTTGGCCTGCTGCATATTCTTCTAGCAGAACTAATTCACGAGAAGCAGAGAAGTATTCACTGAGGACTTCAAGAATATCCGCTCGTAGGCTGTGGTAGTCCTTCCATTGTTCTTGAGGTAGCTGCCACCATGGTTGAAACGCTAGTTGACGGTACGCTTCTTTTGCTTGGTTATTGTTAAACAGTAGCTGTGAGCGAGACAGTTGCCACTCAGCTTGCTGTACTTCCGACAATGATTGCTTAGCCAGGCGTTTGATCAGCAAAGAAGCTTGTTCTGTTTTGCCTGCTTGTACTGAAGCTTTTAATGCCATGATTAACCAATCATTCTGCAGGCTTCCTTGACTGCTATCGGCACGCATCATATAGCTTTGTGTTGTTTGAGTTGGATCGAGAGTGATATCCACACTAACAGGCTCTACTAGTTTAGAAGAACAAGCCGCTAATGTAATTGCCAATGYAATTGGAGTTAATAAGCGTGGTACACTAAGTCTCTTATGGTTCATCATTGCCATGAGTTCTTATAATTCCGTATAAATTTGTATCTATATTAATCGTTGAAGTGATGGTAAACAAATGACAGACAACAAAACCTTGCTCACAGAGAGCCCAACTCTCTATATTGTGCCGACTCCAATTGGAAATTTGGGAGATATCACTCAAAGAGCCATCGAGGTCTTATCAAATGTTGATGTTATTGCTGCGGAAGATACGCGCCATACTGGCAAACTACTCGCACACTTCAATATTTCAACTAGAACGTTTGCTTTACATGATCACAATGAGCAAACCAAAGCGCAAGTACTTGTCGAAAGGTTATTAGAAGGTCAGTCTATCGCATTAGTCTCTGACGCGGGTACTCCTTTAATCAGTGATCCAGGTTATCACTTGGTTTCTCAGTGTCGTCAGGCTGGCGTTAGAGTTGTGCCATTACCTGGTGCGTGCGCAGTGATTACAGCATTAAGTGCTTCGGGTTTACCGTCAGATCGCTTTAGTTTTGAAGGTTTTTTGCCACCAAAAAGCAAAGGGCGTAAAGATAAGTTCTTAGAAATTGCAAAGGCAGAACGCACTTGTATCTTCTATGAATCACCGCACCGAATCTCAGATTCTCTTCAAGATATGCTTGAGATTTTAGGCCCAGATCGTGAAGTCGTATTGGCTCGTGAGCTGACTAAAACGTTTGAAACCATTCAAGGGCTACCATTAGGTGAATTGATTGAATGGATTGAAGAAGACGCTAACCGTAAACGCGGAGAAATGGTTTTACTTATTCATGGTCACCGTGAAGAAGCAACCACAGAGTTGCCTGACGAAGCGACTCGTACTTTAGCTATTCTAACTAAAGAGTTGCCACTGAAAAAAGCGGCCGCAATGACGGCTGAAATCTACAATTTGAAAAAGAACGCTTTATATAAATGGGGCTTAGAGCATTTAGATAACTAGCGTCCCTATTTATGTAGTTTTTCCTTTACTGTAGAGAATATTAGAGGGATGAAAGTAATGCTTTCATCCCTCTTTTTTGTTCGTGATGTATAAATATTGCCCACTTGCTTGGTGGTTTGCAGCATATTTGTGATCTCGCTAGACACTGAACTCTAATCTCTATACAATCCGCCCTCGGAGTTGAACGGGTAATCGCTGCTTTGCTGATGTCCTTCGGGAGACTGACGTTGAGGTCCTTCGGGAAACTGACGTTGAAGTCCTTCGGGAGACTGGTAGAGGGGAGGAACGTCCGGGCTCCATAGAGCAGGGTGCCAGATAACGTCTGGGGGGCGCGAGCCCACGACAAGTGCAGCAGAGAGAAGACCGCCGATGGCCTCATTTCTTCGGAAGAGGCACAGGTAAGGCTGAAAGGGTGCGGTAAGAGCGCACCGTGCGACTGGCAACAGTTCGTAGCAAGGTAAACTCCACCCGGAGCAAGATCAAATAGGCCCTCACATTGCGTTGCTCGCGTATGGGGGCGGGTAGATTGCTTGAGCCTGTGAGCGATTGCAGGCCTAGACGAATGGTTACCGCCGCGCAAGCGGAACAGAACCCGGCGTACGTGTCAACTCCACCCATTAAAAGAACCCATCATTACTAACCAGTAGTGATGGGTTTTTTGCTTTATATTGACGTTAACAATTTTATATCCACTAAACTTAGCGAAAAATCACGATAAGTTGCACTCAAAGAGTGGAGATAAAGTACGAAATCAGTACACTAAAACGTTATCGAAACAGAACCATTGCCGTTTAAGTGGCTTAATTCACTCACCGAGAAGACTATGACAGAAGCATTCAAACATATTTCAGTGTTGCTTAACGAATCCATTGATGGACTAGCGATCAAACCTGATGGCACATACATTGATGGAACATTTGGCCGTGGTGGTCATAGTCGTACAATTTTATCAAAGCTCGGTGAGAATGGACGCCTGTTTAGTATTGACCGCGATCCACAAGCTATTGCTGAAGCTCAAAAAATCGATGACCCTCGCTTTACTATTATTCACGGACCTTTCTCGGGTATGGCTGAATATGCAGAGCGTTATGACTTAGTTGGTCAAGTAGATGGTGTTTTACTGGATTTAGGTGTTTCTTCACCTCAGTTGGATGATGCTGAACGCGGCTTTAGCTTTATGAAGGATGGCCCGTTAGACATGCGCATGGACCCGACTTCTGGTATTCCAGTATCACAATGGATTGCTGAAGCAGATCTTGATGATATCACTTGGGTTATTCGTGAGTTTGGTGAAGACAAGCACGCTCGCCGTATCGCGAAAGGTATCATTGCTTATCAAGAGAACGAAGAGAACGAACCGTTAACGCGTACTGGCCAACTGGCTAAGCTTATCTCAGATGTTGCTCCAAAGAGTTTCAAAGAGAAAAAGCACCCTGCGACTCGTGCATTCCAAGCATTCCGTATTTACATCAACAGTGAACTGGAAGAGATCGATACTGCATTGAAAGGCGCTGCAAGTATTCTTGCTCCTGAAGGTCGCTTATCAGTGATCAGTTTCCATTCATTAGAAGATCGTATGGTTAAGCGTTTTATTCGTAAAGAAAGCCAAGGTCCACAAGTCCCTCATGGTTTGCCATTGACTGAAGAACAAATTAAAGMACTCGGTAGTGCGGATTTGAAACCAGTAGGCAAAGCAATCAAACCTTCTAAAAATGAAGTGGATGACAACACTCGCTCTCGTAGTTCAGTGCTACGTATTGCCGAGAAGCTGTAACCATTTCTTATGAGTAGTAAACCAAACCTAGCCAAAATCATTGTGATTGATTTGTTCTCAGTGGGTAAAGTCCCACTGATGTTGCTTATCTGTATATTCATTAGTGCTATGGGTGTAGTGTTAACTACTCATATGTCTCGCCAAGCTATTACCCAAAAAGACAACGCTTTTGTTGCGCGTGAACAATTGGATAACGAGTGGCGAAATTTAATGCTTGAAGAAACCGCTCTTTCTGAACACAGCCGAGTTCAGTTTATGGCTAAGAAAGAGTTAGAAATGAAACGCCCAGATGCCGATAAAGAAGTAGTGATTTCATTGAAATGATAGGTAAAAAGGACAAGGTGCAAGTTAAGTCTAAAGGCACTGAAGACAAGGAAGATTCTAAGCCAGCAATGATACGTTGGCGTTTCTACGTCATACTCGCTTGTATTTTCTGCATTTTTGCTACTCTTGTTGGCCGCGTTGCCTACATTCAAGTTATAGAACCAGACAACCTTATTCGCCAAGGTGATTTGCGCTCGGTTCGCGTTAAAGCTCTTCCTTCTGCTCGCGGTATTATTTCAGATCGTAATGGTGAACCTTTAGCTGTCAGTGTACCGGTTGAAGCGGTATGGGCTGATCCTAAAACCATCTTTGACAATGAAGGTTTGAGTGATAAAGATCGTTGGCATGCATTAGCTGATGTTCTTGGGCTCGACCGAGATGGTTTAGTTAAAAAGATCTCTGCAAATAAATCCCGCCGTTTTATCTATCTTCAACGCCAAGTTAGCCCTGCTATGGCGAAGTATATCCGTGAATTAAAACTGGCAGGTGTCGGTTTGAAAGCTGAATCTCGCCGTTACTATCCAACAGGTGAAGTTAGTGCCCACTTAATCGGGGTTACTGGTATTGATGGACATGGCCTGGAAGGTGTAGAGCGCAGTTATGACAAATGGTTAACGGGCGAGGCAGGTAAACGCACTATACGAAAAGACCGCTATGGACGCGTGGTAGAGAATATTTCATTAGAAGAACGCGAAGAAGGCAAGCCGCTTGAGTTGACTATCGATCAGCGCTTACAAGCTATCGCGTATCGAGCGGTTAAACAGGCGGTTGCTGATCATCGTGCAACTTCAGGTTCTGCCATTTTATTGGATGTTAAAACTGGGGCAGTTCTTGCGATGGTCAATGCTCCTTCTTATAACCCCAATAACCGTTCTGACTTACAAAGTTTTAAAATGCGAAATCGCGTTATCACCGATGCATTTGAGCCGGGTTCAACAGTAAAACCATTTGTCGTACTTGCTGCTTTAGAAAACGGTACTGCCGATCTCGATACCGTTATCGACACTGGTAATGGCATTATGAGGATTGGTGGTAGTCGTGTCCGTGATACATCTAAAGTCGGCAAAGCTAACCTTGCTACGATACTCCAGAAGTCGAGTAACATCGGTGTGACGAAGTTGGCTTTAGATATGCCGCTTGAAGCCTTACTAGGTATGTATAGTTCAGTCGGTTTGGGTCAAGAATCAGGGTTAAACCTAGTCGGAGAAACATCGGGTATTTTTCCAAGCAGAAGACGCTGGTCTAAATTTGAAATTGCGACTTTGGCGTTTGGTTACGGGTTGTCCATTACTCCGATTCAACTAGCACACGCGTACGCGACTTTAGGTAACTACGGTGAATATCAGCCAATTCATATTATCGATAGCAACCAGCAAGAGTTAGCGAAACAGGTGGTTGGTCGAGAGAATGCTAGGCACGTTTTAGAAATGCTTGAAGGCGTAACGAAACCGGGCGGAACGGCAACTAAAGCAGCTGTACCTGGTTACCGAGTAGYRGCAAAAACTGGCACTTCAAGAAAAGCTATTTCAGGCGGTTATGGCGACGAATATTTTGCGTATACCGCGGGTGTAGCGCCAGTCAGCGATCCACGCGTCTCTTTGGTGGTGATGATCAATGAACCACAAGGTGATCAGTATTACGGTGGTTCAGTTGCTGCTCCTGTTTTCTCAGAAATAATGAAAGGTGCTCTTCAGATCATGAACGTCGCACCAGATGAAAACCAATTTCAGAATTAATGCTTATTAGGAATAATTATGGGCAATAGTATTTCTCTATCAACGCTGCTCCAACCTTGGGGGCACTTTCAACAAGCGAACTTTGAAAGTATCCAAGTGACTCATCTTGAGCTAGATAGCAGAAAAGTCCAGCAAGGTGATGTGTTTGTAGCTGTCATTGGCCATGCTGTTGATGGACGTACCTATATTGATAAAGCAATAGAGCAAGGTGCTGCCGCTGTTGTTGCCCAGTCGTGTGAAAATAAGCTGAATGGTTTGGTTGAATACCACGGTAATACACCGGTTATTTATATTGAAGCGCTTAACTTAGCCCTATCTCAATTAGCAGGGCGTTTATATTCTTCACAAAATATGAAGTTAATCGGTATTACTGGCACGAATGGTAAAACGACAATTACTCAATTGATTGTTCAGTGGCTTGATTTAGTGAAATGTAAGTCTGCGGTAATGGGGACTACAGGCAATGGTTTCCTGAATGATCTTAAACCTGCAGCGAATACGACAGGTAGTGCCATTGAAATTCAACGTACATTGAGTGAATTAGCACGGCAACAAGCTCGATATACAGCGATGGAAATTTCATCTCATGGTCTCGTTCAAGGCCGTGTAAGTAGTTTAGCTTTTGAAGTTGGCGTATTCACCAATTTAAGTCGTGACCATCTCGATTATCACGGCACTATGGATGACTATGCATTGGCTAAGTTAAGCTTATTCACAGAGCATGAATGTAAAGACTCTGTGATTAATATTGATGACGCTGTTGGTTTGAAGTGGATGACTTCACTCCCTAATGCTGTAGCTGTTTCTTTAAATGAAGAACCAAATTCTAAGCAGTGCCTTTGGGCGAAAGAGATTGAGTACGCAGAAACAGGTATCACCATTCAGTTCGATGGTACATGGGGACAAGGCGTTTTATGTGCCCCTTTGATCGGTGAATTTAACGCGTCTAATCTGATGTTAGCGTTTGCTACTCTACTTACTCAAGGTTTTGATAAGCAGTTATTGCTAGATACGGCAAGCCAGTTAGAACCTGTTATAGGGCGTATGGAGCTATTCCAAACTGACTCTAAAGCCAAAATTGTCGTTGATTACGCACATACTCCAGATGCACTAGAAAAAGCTTTATCGGCACTGAGAGTACATGGTACTGGCAAGCTATGGGCAATTGTAGGCTGCGGTGGTGACAGAGATAAGGGCAAGCGCCCAATGATGGCTTCGATTGCTGAGAAATTTGCAGATAAAGTTATTTTGTCGGACGACAACCCTCGTGGCGAAGATCCTATTTCAATCGTGCAAGATATGTTGGCTGGCTTAGCGCATCCAGATGAAGCTGTGGTAGAGCACGATCGTTACCTGGCTGCAAAATTTGCGTTAGCGAATGCATCATCTAATGACATCATTCTTTTGGCAGGTAAAGGGCACGAAGACTACCAAGTATTAAAAGAAGGAACGGTTCACTATTCAGACCGAGAATCGGCGTGTGAACTTTTAGGTATAACAAAATGATCGATTTTACATTAGAGCAAATCAGCCAAGTGCTGGATGGTAAAGTTATTGGCCAAAGCGTAGCAATTAGTGCTGTGTCGACTGATACCAGAACCGTTGAGTCTGGCGCTCTTTTTATTGCATTAGTTGGTGAGCGATTTGATGCACACGACTTTTGTCAGCAAGCGGCTGATGCACAAGCGAGTGCTATTTTAGTTGAACGTCAACTTGATATCGATATCCCTCAGCTGGTAGTAGCTGACACCAAGGTAGCATTAGGTCAATTGGGTTCATGGGTACATCAGCAATGTCATATCCCAACTATGGCAATTACGGGAAGCTGCGGTAAAACCACTGTCAAAGAAATGGTGGCTAGTATCTTATTGCAAAAAGGCGAAGTGTTATTCACCGCTGGAAACTTTAATAACGATATTGGTGCGCCGTTAACATTGTTACGAAGCACCCCAAATCATGACTACGCAGTGATTGAGCTTGGTGCTAACCATATTGGTGAAATCGCTTATACGACGAACCTAGTCAAACCTAATATCGCACTGGTTAATAATGTTGCCGCTGCACACCTTGAAGGTTTCGGCTCTATAGATGGTGTGAAGCAAGCGAAAGGTGAAATCTTCCAAGGCTTGCAAGATGGCGAAACCGCGATCATTAATTTAGACAGTAATGGTGGGGAAAGTTGGCAAGACGTACTTGCAGGTAAAACTGTATTAACGTTTTCAGACCATGATCAGAGTGCTGACTTCTCGGCGAACAATATTGTTATTAATGATGAAGGTGAGGCGCGTTTTAACTTAACTTGCCCAGAAGGCTCTATCGCTATTCAATTAGGTATTATCGGTAAACATAATGTCGCTAATGCACTTGCTGCTGCAGCTTTATCTATACATTTTGGTGCAACGCTTAAAGAGGTTCAGTCAGGTCTATTGAACTTAATGAAAGTCAAAGGCCGAGTTGAAGCTTTACAACTAACAGATAATATTAAGCTTATTGATGATAGCTATAACGCAAGCGTGCCTGCAATGAAAGCTGCTGCGGATTTACTGGCAGGTTTTAGCGGAGAGCGCTGGTTGATTTTGGGCAATATGGCTGAGCTTGGTGATGAAAGTCTTGCACTTCACCGTCAAGTCGGTGAATATGCTGCCCCATTTAAATTTGAACAAATTCTTACCTTTGGTGAGGATTGCAAAGTGATCAGCGAAGTGTGTAATGGTATCCACTTCACGACTCACCAAGCGATGATTGAATATATTGAGCAGAAGTTATCTCTGCAGAAGAACGCTACCCATACTTTGTTAGTTAAGGGAGCAAATAGTGCAGGCATGAGTAAAATCGCTACTGCTTTAAAGGAGAACCTTTCATGATTATTTGGCTAGCTGAGTTACTACAGCCACATTTTTCTTTTTTTCGACTTTTTGAATATCTATCGTTTAGAGCTATAGCGAGTATCATCACTGCGTTATTGATATCTTTATGGATGGGTCCGAGACTGATCGCCCGTTTACAGATGCTGCAAATTGGCCAAGTCGTGCGTAACGATGGTCCTGAATCTCATTTCAGTAAACGTGGTACGCCAACTATGGGCGGGGTAATGATCCTGGCTTCGATTGTCATCACTGTCTTGTTATGGGCTGATCTCTCTAATCCATATGTGTGGGCTGTATTGGCGGTGCTTCTTGGCTACGGCGCGGTAGGCTTTGTTGATGACTATCGTAAAGTTGTTCGTAAGAACACCGATGGTCTAATCGCCCGTTGGAAGTATTTCTGGCAATCAGCGATCGCTTTAGTTGTGGCATTTTCACTTTATGCACACGGTAAAGATACCGCAGCAACTCAGCTTGTTGTTCCATTCTTTAAAGACATCATGCCTCAACTTGGTGTGCTGTATATCCTCCTAACTTACTTTGTAATTGTGGGCACTAGTAATGCAGTTAACTTAACTGATGGCCTTGATGGATTAGCGATTATGCCAACGGTTCTTGTTGCTGCTGGTTTTGCTGCTATTGCTTGGGCGACAGGTAATGTTAACTTTGCTGCTTATCTGCATATTCCTTATATTCCCTACACCTCAGAATTAGTTGTAGTGTGTACGGCTATGGTGGGTGCTGGCCTAGGTTTCTTGTGGTTTAACACTTACCCTGCACAAGTATTTATRGGCGATGTGGGTTCTTTAGCATTAGGTGGTGCTTTAGGTACGATTGCTGTTTTGGTTCGCCAGGAGTTGGTTCTGGTTATTATGGGCGGTGTGTTCGTAATGGAAACTGTGTCTGTAATCTTACAGGTTGGTTCTTACAAGTTACGTGGGCAACGTATTTTCCGTATGGCACCGATTCACCATCACTATGAATTGAAAGGTTGGCCTGAGCCACGTGTTATTGTGCGTTTTTGGATCATCTCTATCGTACTTGTACTTATTGGTCTAGCGACATTAAAAGTACGTTAATGTCGAACTACAAAGAGCGTTAAGCATAAATGGAACATTGGCAAAACATTCAAAATGTAGTGGTTGTAGGGCTCGGTATTACCGGGCTCTCAGTCGTTAAGCACATTACCAAATACCAACCTCAATGCAACGTGAAAGTCATTGATACCCGAGCGCAACCACCGGGAGAAAATGAACTACCAGAGCAAGTTGAACTGCACTCTGGCAGTTGGAATATAGAGTGGTTGCTTAGTTCTGACCTCGTTGTTGCTAATCCTGGTATTGCACTTTCTACCCCCGAGATTCAACAGACCCTCGCAAAAGGCATTCCTGTAGTCGGTGACATCGAATTGTTTGCCTGGTCGGTAAGCAAGCCAGTTGTTGCTATTACTGGTTCTAACGGAAAAAGTACTGTGACAGACTTAACGGGTGTTATGGCTAAGGCTGCAGGACTCAAAGTGGGAGTCGGCGGTAATATTGGTGTTCCTGCTTTAGAGCTTTTAGAGCAAGAAGATGATCTGTACGTTCTTGAGCTTTCCAGTTTTCAGCTAGAAACGACTTCAAATTTAAAGCTTGCAGCCGCTGCATTCTTAAACCTTTCTGAAGACCATATGGATCGCTACCAAGGAATGGATGATTATCGCCTCGCTAAATTACGTATTTTTGATAATGCAGATCTAGCGATTGTTAATCGAGAAGATACTGCTAGTTTTCCTGATGTGGAGATGAACACTCAAACGTTTGGCTTGGACGACAATGAGTTTGGTGTTGTTGAACATCAAGGTCAAGAATGGTTATCTGATCACGGCACTCCTATCGTTCCATCAAAAGAATTGACACTGGTTGGACGTCATAATGTGGCTAATGCGTTAGTTGCCATTGCCTTACTTAAGCAAGTCGGTGTTGATTACTCGCTAAGTCTTAATGCGTTGAAAAATTACAATGGCTTGACGCACCGTTGCCAAGTTGTAGCTGATAATAACGGGGTTAAATGGGTTAACGATTCTAAAGCAACTAATGTCGCGAGTACTCTGGCTGCGTTATCTGGCCTCGATTGCCTTGGCACTTTGTACCTATTGGTTGGCGGTGACGGTAAAGGCGCTGACTTTAGTGAGTTAAGGCCTGTGCTCAATGATTTACCTGTTAGGTTATGCTGCTTTGGTGTCGATGGACCTGAGTTTATGGCATTGCATGAATCAGCCAAAGCATTCGATACTATGTCAGGTGTGATTGAGGTTATCTCTCCGCAACTAAAACCTGGCGATATGGTGATGCTTTCCCCAGCATGTGCTAGTTTTGACCAATTCAAAAATTTCATGGCAAGAGGTGATGCGTTTACTGAGCTTGCTCGTGAATATGCATAACCCTTCTAAAGGCTAAGTAGTTTGCAGCGTGTCCGACAAATAAATCAAAACGTATTAGGGTGGTTCAACCATTCCGCACCTGACGCACTCTTTGATCGTCAATTGGTGTGGATTGCGCTAGGCCTTATGCTAACGGGGTTAGTGATGGTGACATCGGCTTCGATTCCCATTAGCTTCCGTTATACGGGGCAGCCGTTTCACTTCATGTTTCGCCATGCGATTTTCTTGATGTTGGCGATAGGTGTTTCTGGCGTTATTTTACAGATCCCGATGAAGCGCTGGTTTCAATACAGCATGTATTTACTCGCCCTGTCTTTTTTCTTATTGATCGTAGTATTAGCGGTTGGCAAGTCGGTGAATGGTGCATCTCGCTGGATCCCATTAGGTTTATTTAACTTACAGCCGGCAGAAGTTGCGAAGTTATCTTTGTTTATTTTTATGGCGGGGTACTTAGTCCGTAAGCAAGATGAAGTAAGAAAGACCTTCTTTGGTGGGTTTGGTAAACCAATCATCGTTTTCGGTCTGTTTGCATTATTGCTACTTGGTCAGCCTGACCTTGGTACCGTTGTTGTAATGTTAGTCACTCTGTTTGGCATGCTGTTTATCGCTGGCGCTAAGCTTTCTCAGTTTATCGCTCTAATGGTGGCTGGTATTGCCGCTGTTGTAGGGCTAATAGCTGTTGAACCCTATCGAGTTCGACGTGTTACCTCATTTTGGGAGCCCTGGAATGACCCGTTTGGTAGTGGGTATCAATTAACGCAATCATTGATGGCTTTTGGTCGTGGAGATTGGTTTGGACAAGGGCTCGGTAACTCAATCCAAAAGCTTGAATATTTACCTGAAGCGCATACCGATTTTGTATTTGCTGTTTTAGCCGAAGAACTCGGTTTTATTGGCGTGACACTTGTTCTTATTTTGATTTTTAGCCTAGTTCTGAAAGCAGTGTTTATCGGCCAAAGAGCGTTTGAAAAAGAGCAACAATTTGGTGGTTACTTGGCGTTTGGTATTGGTATTTGGTTTGCGTTTCAAACCTTAGTTAATGTTGGCGCTGCCGCGGGTATTGTGCCGACTAAAGGCCTAACATTGCCTTTGATCAGTTACGGTGGTTCTAGTTTAATTGTAATGGCAATAGCTGTATCAATGTTATTGAGAATAGATCACGAGTGTCGCCTGATTGATGTACAAAATGCTGAAGACGCTGATGATATGAATATACGAGAATCGAATGAAAAAAAATAAAAAACTACTCGTGATGGCTGGTGGTACTGGCGGACATGTTTTCCCTGGTTTAGCCGTAGCTAAGAAACTTCAGCTTGAAGGATGGGAAATCCGTTGGCTTGGCACTGCTGATAGAATGGAAGCAGACCTTGTTCCAAGACATGGCATAGAAATCGACTTTATTAAAGTGAAAGGCCTACGCGGACAAGGTGTTACAAAACTTATTAAAGCACCGTTCCAGATTGTGAATGCGATTATACAAGCACGCCAACATATAAAAGCCTGGCAACCAGATATTGTACTAGGTATGGGTGGTTATGTGAGTGGTCCTGGTGGTATCGCGGCTTGGCTTTCGGGTGTTCCAGTCGTTCTGCATGAGCAAAATGCAGTAGCTGGTTTAACTAATCAGTGGTTATCTAAAATTGCTAAAAAAGTGTTTCAGGCATTTCCTGGTGCATTCCCAACGGCAGAAGTTGTTGGCAACCCTGTTCGTGAAGATGTCGTCGCTTTACCAGATCCACAAGAAAGAATGGAAAGTCGTAACGACGATATCCGAATTTTAGTTATGGGTGGCAGCCAAGGCGCAAAAATTCTTAACGATACTATGCCTGAGGTACTAGGAAAGTTAGGTTCTGGCTTCACCGTTCGCCACCAAGCTGGAAAAAATAACGCATCTTCTGTTGAGCTAGCTTATCAAAGCTCTGATGCAACCAAAGCGGAAGTGTGTGAGTTTATTGATGATGTTGCACAAGCTTATGCGTGGGCAGATTTGCTAGTATGTCGTTCTGGTGCTTTGACAGTATCAGAAGTGTCGGCTGCTGGTGTTGGCTCTATCTTTATCCCATTTATGCATAAAGACCGCCAGCAAGCACTCAACGCAGACCACTTGGTTGAATGTGGTGCAGCACTAATGATTGAGCAACCTGAGCTTACTGTTGATAAATTATCAGCGGCGATCTTGGGTTTAGACCGAACAGAATTACTAACGATGGCTAATAAAGCTCGTCAGGCTGCTAAGCTTGATGCTGACAAGACTGTCGCTAAAGCAATTAGTGCTTTAGTAAAAGAATGAGAAAGAATTGATGACAATTGAACATACTCAAGACCTTGCTCAAATCCGAGCAATGGTTCCAGAAATGCGCCGTGTAAAGTCTATCCACTTTATTGGAATAGGTGGCGCAGGAATGAGTGGCATTGCCGAAGTCCTTTTAAACGAGGGTTATCAAATTACCGGATCTGATCTCGCTGAAAACCCAGTGACGCTTAGATTAACGGAGAAGGGTGCGACGGTTTTTATCGGTCACCAAGAAAGCAATGTCGCCAATGCTAGTGTGGTCGTTGTTTCAACCGCTATCAATGAAGAAAACCCTGAAATAGTTGCGGCTCGCCAGTTGCGTATTCCTATTGTTCGCCGTGCTGAAATGCTTGCTGAATTAATGCGTTTTCGCCATGGCATTGCAGTGGCAGGAACTCATGGTAAAACTACGACAACCGCTCTCGTTACTCAAATTTATTCAGAAGCTGGTCTTGATCCAACATTCGTTAACGGAGGTTTGGTCAAAAGCGTTGGTACTAATGCACGTTTAGGCTCTAGCCGTATTCTTATTGCGGAAGCTGATGAAAGTGATGCTTCATTTTTGCATCTTCAACCAATGGTAAGCATAGTTACGAATATCGAAGCTGATCATATGGATACCTACGGCGGCGATTTTGAAGTACTTAAACAGACCTTCATTGATTTCCTACACAACTTACCGTTCTACGGTCAAGCTGTTATGTGTGTTGATGACCCTGTTGTCCGTGAGCTTATCCCACAAGTAAGCCGTCAAGTGATCACTTATGGTTTCTCTGAAGACGCTGATGTTCGAATTGAAAATTACCATCAACAAGGTCAACAAGGTAAGTTCACTGTTGTTCGTAAAGGTAAAGCTAACCTGGATATCACACTCAACATTCCTGGTCGTCACAACGCTTTAAATGCTTCAGCGGCGATTGCGGTTGCGACAGAAGATGATGTGAGCGATGAAGCTATTTTAAAAGCAATGGCAGGAACGCAAGGTACAGGTCGCCGTTTTGATCACTTAGGTGAGTTTGATACGGGTAACGGCGTTGCCATGTTAGTTGATGACTACGGGCATCACCCAACAGAAGTTGATGTGACAATTCAGGCAGCTCGTAGTGGCTGGGAAGACAAGCGTTTAGTCATGGTCTTCCAACCACACCGCTATAGCCGAACTCGTGATCTTTATGATGATTTTGCTAACGTTTTAGAGCAAGTAGATGTCTTGATTTTGTTAGATGTCTACTCTGCGGGCGAGCAGCCTATTGCTGGCGCAGATGGACGTGCACTTTCACGCACTATCCGAGGTCGTGGACGCGTTGACCCTATTTTTGTTCCAGATATTGCGTCTTTGCCTTCAGTTCTTGCGAATGTTGTACAAGGCGGTGACTTAGTTTTGACTCAAGGTGCTGGCGATGTTGGTAAAGTGGCTAAACAGCTGGCTACTCTTGAGCTAAATATTAATAAGATGCTAAACGTATAAAGATAGAGCGCACAGACTGTGGTTAACTGCTCAGTTCTCATAATAGAGCTGAAATTGTTCCCAAATCTTGGTTTCAGTGTTTGATAGTTTGTGCTAGCTCAGTATAATCCTAAGGTTAAAGTAAGTGCTTTTGCCTCTATTAAATATGAATAGGGAATAGAATTGCGAACCAACGATAGGGACTGCGGGTTTTGGTAGAAAGTACTTTCGACGAATACCGCCAACATTCCAGTATTCCACTATTGAAAAAGCACGCTGTAGGCGGCTCTTTTTTAATAGTTGTTTTGCTATTTATTGGATTCCTCTTCTATACCACGCTGAGCTGGATGTGGGACGATCAAAGGTTACCGCTTTCTAAAATAGTACTTCAAGGTGATTTGACGTATGTCACTGCCAACGATGTACAGAGAGCTTTTGGTCAATTAGACCATATTGGCACGTTTATGTCGCAAGATGTCGATGTGTTGCAGAACAGCTTAGAGGTTCTACCTTGGGTGTCTCAGGTTTCGATTCGTAAACAGTGGCCTGATACCGTAAAGGTATTTCTTACTGAACATCAAGTCGCTGCGATTTGGAACGGTAATATGTTACTGAATGAGCAGGGTAAAGTATTCAATGGCGATATCGGAATGCTTCAAGGTGATAGAGTTAAGCTCTATGGCCCAGAAGGAACAAGCCAAATGGTTATTGGACAGTGGCGAAAAGTAAGCCCACAGTTTAAAACACTTGGTTTAACGGTGACTTCCCTTGTATTAAATGAACGCCGAGCTTGGCAAATGATTTTAGATAATGGAATTCGCTTAGAGTTAGGTAAAGAGTCTTTAGATGAGCGTGTTGAGCGCTTTATTTCGCTTTATACCGACTTGGGTGATAAAGCGAATCGAGTTAGCTACATCGACCTCCGGTATGATACGGGAGCTGCTGTAGGGTGGTTTCCAGAACAAGAGTTAGAAGAGAATACAGATGACTAAGACCGCAGATGACAACATTATTGTTGGTCTTGATATAGGCACTGCAACCATATCAGCTCTAGTCGGAGAAGTACTGCCAGATGGTCAAATCAATATTATCGGTTCGGGTAGCAGCCCGTCTCGAGGTATGGATAAAGGTGGTGTCAACGATTTAGAGTCGGTAGTGAAATCAGTTCAACGCGCTATAGACCAAGCTGAGCTAATGGCTGAATGCCAAATCAGTCGCGTATTTATTTCACTATCGGGCAAGCATATAGCAAGCCGAATTGAAAAAGGTATGGGGACAATCTCTGACGAAGAGGTGTCTCAAGATGACATGGAGCGTGCAATCCATACTGCTAAATCGATAAAAATCGGTGAAGAACAGAAAATACTGCATGTGATACCACAAGAGTTCACGATTGATTACCAAGAAGGAATTAAAAACCCACTTGGCTTGTCAGGCGTAAGAATGGAAGTGAGTGTCCACTTGATTTCTTGTCATAACGATATGGCAAAGAACATAATTAAAGCAGTTGAACGATGTGGCTTAACCGTCGATCAATTGGTGTTTTCAGGGCTTGCTTCAAGTAATGCGGTAATCACTGAAGACGAAAGGGAACTTGGCGTGTGTGTTGTTGATATCGGCGCCGGTACTATGGATATTTCCATTTGGACTGGTGGTGCATTAAGACACACAGAAGTATTTTCTTACGCAGGAAACGCCGTAACCAGTGATATTGCTTTTGCCTTTGGTACACCAGTGAGTGATGCCGAAGAAATAAAAGTAAATTATGGATGCGCCCTGAGTGAGTTAGTTAGCAAGGATGATACAGTCAACGTGCCTAGTGTAGGTGGTAGACCGTCACGCAGTTTACAAAGACAAACTTTGTCAGAAGTGATTGAACCACGTTACACTGAGCTTATGGGCTTAGTGAATCAAACTATCGATACCGTGCAAGTTAAACTTCGTGAAGATGGCATCAAGCATCATTTAGCTGCTGGTGTGGTACTCACTGGTGGTGCTGCACAAATAGACGGATTGGTAGAGTGTGCGGAACGTGTGTTCCGTAATCAAGTTAGAGTCGGTAAGCCATTAGAAGTTAGTGGCTTAACTGAGTACGTAAAAGAGCCGTATCATTCTACGGCAGTTGGTTTACTTCATTATGCAAGAGACAGCCAAATGCACGATGACGGTGAGTATAGCGAACCTAAACGCAGCTCATCGATGTCGGGACTATTTGGGAAATTGCGTAATTGGATACAAAAAGAGTTTTAACCTGAGTTGCAGGAAGAAACGGAGATAACACATGTTTGAACCGATGATGGAAATGTCTGACGATGCAGTAATCAAAGTCGTTGGAGTTGGTGGCGGCGGCGGTAATGCTGTTGAGCACATGGTACGTGAGTCTATTGAAGGCGTAGAGTTCATCAGTGTAAATACTGATGCACAAGCACTTCGTAAAACAAGCGTGAGCAGCGTAATTCAAATCGGTGGTGATATCACTAAAGGTTTGGGCGCTGGTGCTAACCCACAAGTTGGCCGTGATGCAGCTCTCGAAGACAAAGAAAGAATTAAAGAAGTTCTAACTGGTGCCGATATGGTATTTATCGCAGCTGGTATGGGCGGTGGTACTGGAACAGGTGCTGCACCGGTTATTGCTGAAGTTGCGAAAGAACTTGGAGTGCTTACTGTTGCAGTTGTAACTAAGCCATTCAGTTTCGAAGGTAAGAAGCGTTTAGCGTTTGCTGAGCAGGGTATCGAAGAGCTATCTAAGCACGTAGATTCACTGATCACTATTCCAAACGAGAAGCTACTTAAAGTTTTAGGTCGCGGAGTTACTCTTCTGGAAGCTTTCGCTAGCGCGAATGACGTATTGAAAAATGCGGTTCAGGGTATTGCTGAACTGATTACTCGCCCAGGCATGATCAACGTCGATTTCGCGGATGTTCGCACCGTAATGTCGGAAATGGGTCACGCAATGATGGGTAGCGGTATCTCTAAAGGTGAAGACCGTGCTGAAGAAGCTGCTGAAACAGCAATTTCTAGCCCGCTTCTAGAAGATATCGATTTAGCTGGTGCTCGTGGTGTTCTAGTGAACATTACTGCTGGTTTAGACATGCGTTTAGACGAGTTCGAGACAGTGGGTAATACAGTTAAGGCATTTGCCTCTGACAATGCAACTGTAGTTATTGGTACTTCTCTAGACCCAGATATGACGGATGAAATCCGCGTAACAGTTGTTGCAACTGGTATTGGAACAGAGAAAAAACCTGATATTACTTTAGTTGCCGGTGGAAAGGCTAAAGTGGCACCAGTATCTCAACCTCAAGTTTCAGCACAGTCTGCTCCTAAGGTTGAAGAAAAACTGGCACAGCCATTGCAGGAGAAAACTGAGGTTAAACCTCAAGTGAAACCACAGCCAACACCGTCAGCAGCACCTTCTACTGCGAATGCGAGCCAAAACACGGCTCCAAAAGCAGAAAAAGAAAGTGGGTATCTAGATATCCCAGCATTTTTACGACGTCAGGCTGATTAACAAATAACCGCTAATTTGACAGTGTTCAAAATTATCGGTATAATTTGCGGTCGGTGTCATACCGACCGTGATTTGTAGCATGACTAGAGGCAAGCAGATGATCAGACAACGTACTCTGAAAGAAATTGTGAAAACAACTGGTGTGGGTCTCCACTCTGGTCGTAAAGTCACACTTACTCTTCGACCTGCCGCTGCAAACACAGGTATCGTTTACCGTCGTACTGATGTAAATCCACCTGTTGATTTTCCAGCAGATCCGGCTTCTGTTCGTGACACTATGCTATGTACAGCACTAGTTAACGACGAAGGCGTTCGTATCTCAACCGTAGAGCACTTAAATGCTGCTTTAGCTGGTATGGGTATCGACAATATTATTGTAGAAGTAGATGCACCGGAAATTCCGATTATGGATGGTAGCGCAAGCCCATTCGTTTATCTTCTTCAACAAGCTGGTGTGGAAACATTAAACGCAGCTAAACGTTTTATCCGAATTAAGAAACCTGTGCGTTTTGAAGATGGCGATAAATGGGCAGAATTTGTTCCATTTAACGGCTTTCGTATGGATTTCGAAATTGAATTTAACCACCCTGCAATAGAGTCAGATGAGCAACGCTTGTTGTTTGATTTCTCTTCGCAAGGCTTCGTAAAAGAAATTTCACGAGCGCGTACTTTCGGCTTCATGCGTGATATCGAGTACCTACAATCACAAAACCTTGTGTTAGGTGGTAGTTTCGATAACGCGATTGTTTTGGATGAATATCGAATCCTTAACGAAGAAGGCCTGCGTTTTGATAATGAGTTTGTAACTCATAAAGTTCTTGATGCAATTGGCGATTTATACATGTGTGGTCACGCTATTATTGGTGAGTTCCGAGCATTCAAATCTGGTCATGGGTTAAATAACCAACTTCTTCGCGCAGTGTTAGCTGATGCTGAAGCTTGGGAGTGGGCTACTTTTGAAGAAGAAGCTGGTTCACCTGTTGCGTTTGCAGAACCGAATATGGTTTTAGCGTAAAAATAAGATTCCAGAAAAGCCAGACTTTAAGTCTGGTTTTTTTATGCCTGGAATTCATCACTCAAGAAAGCGAACAGCTAATATTGTGGCAATTAATTACCGCTAAAGCGTTACGTTCATACTTGTGAGTATTCAGAGATCATATATTGGATGCTGAAATACAGGTCGATGGAGTGCTTTTTAAATCTAAGATTGCGCCAATATGAATCTTGGGCTGTTTAATCCATCATCAATCACAGGTAAAACTTCAAAGCACATCAAACAAATGAGCTCCAAGATGGTTGTCTAGGTGAAAATTACTTACACTAGGCGGCAATATTTTCACTCAAGCCTTGAAAACTCTACTCTCCACTCCAATATCTGAGTAATATGATTTATCTCAGTATTCATGGTTCGTAACTAATAACGAGTTAATAACTGGTAGAGACTGACGGCATTTAAACTAGATCGCAGAAGATCTGACAAAGAAGAGATTCATAGCAAATGATTACTAAGCTGCTGACAAAGGTAATTGGCAGTCGCAATGACAGAACACTGCGCCGCCTTAGAAAGATTGTAAAAGAAATTAATAATTATGAACCAACGTTTGAAGCACTTTCAGATGAAGAGCTTAAAGCTAAAACAGTTGAGTTCCGTGAGCGCTTAGAAAAAGGCGAAGCTTTAGATAACCTATTGCCTGAAGCATTCGCGACAGTTCGTGAAGCATCTAAACGTGTGTACGGCATGCGTCATTTCGATGTTCAGCTTATCGGCGGCATGGTACTAAATGCTGGCCAAATCGCAGAAATGCGTACAGGTGAAGGTAAAACTCTTACCGCGACACTTCCTGCA
>NZ_JAKJSW010000225.1:0-6220 GCF_050337375.1 Vibrio makurazakiensis
CTTTTGAGTAGTAAAAAAGATATTCATAATAGTTGTTGTGAGACTTGATAGAGCACCAGCTAACATACCATTCTTAAACTCTTCAAAAATATCCTTAAATCTAGATTGAACTCTTTTCCAAATAGACAAACCAACATCTTTTAGTTTTTCAAGAAATTTTTTGAAGGTAAACGATTCATTCTTGTCTTTGAATAGCTCAGGAATAACATCCTTTAACTCAAACCATACTTCGGAAAATATGATTCCTAATGCTTGACGAATTCCCATTTTAAAGCCACTTTTAGCCGCTTCGTAACCTGTATTTTTAAAGAACTTACTGCTTGTGTAGTACTGCTTATTTATTTCAGCATCATATTCTTTTCTAGCCTTATCATCGGCCTTTTTCATTTCGGTAGGATCGATACTTTCTAGTGCATCTAAATGCTCTTGTTCTTTGCGAACTTTATCTTCTAACTTTCTCTTTTTATGCTTTTGCTCTGGTGTTGTAGGGTTTTCCAAAAGTTGCAGTGCATCAGTATTTTTCTGGATATTTTGCTTCTTTTTTTCAATCGTAGAAGGTAACTTCTCATTCAAAAAGACATCCATTGAATGGTTTGATTTCAATGTGTTGATATAGCCATAAGTCGATTGGAAATTAGAATCTTGATTAGCTACTGCAGCGCCATCAACTCCAGCAAGAACTCTTCCTGCATCATTATGAACTTCACTTGCTGATATAACATGATCTAACTGTCTGTTGTCGCTTTGAGACATTGTTTGATTTCGATATGCATCATGAAGTCTGTCTTCTTTCTGCGCGATCTTATCTGCTTTACCTTTCGCTTTGTAATTTACATCGCTATGGTAGGCATGAGAATCGTATGTGCCTCTATCTCGATATTCATTTTTGACTTGCTCAGATAGGTGTATATCTTTATCCCCATTCTGATATTTCCGAGCATTATGGATAGTTGCTACATCCCCACCCTTCTTATCCTCAAAAAGCAGAAAATCTAAACCAAATGATGTAACTAAGCTTTGAACAACCGTTTTGTGCAGTTCTTCTGTTAGTTGAAATTCTTTCTGTGCTAGAGAAGTCATATTTATTTCGCCAGATAAATACGGAGCTAGAAAGCTAGCTCCTATTCGGATTAATATTGTTGAGATGCTTTGCTTGAAGTCGCTAAGTTCGCGTCAATTTGATTAGCATTAATAACCTGTAAACCATCAGCATTCACTTCGATCTCTACCGCATTATCTTTAGTCATTACAACTTTACCATTGCTATCCATCTTTGGTTTGAAGAGTGGCGTCGTGATGATATCCGTTAGAATTGCCGCTACTTGATAGCCATTACCAATAATTTGAATTAACTCATCAGCAATTTCTTCTCGATTTTCGCCCGACTTTATAAGTCTCTCCATTTCTTTGAGGGCATCAAAGTAAGGAAGGAAAATAGTTGTATAAATACGTTCAATCTCGGAATGCAGTTTTTTAACATAGATGCGAGTTTGCCCTAATTGGTGTTGAGCTTTATGCATCTTCGCAATTGCCTCCTCTACTTCTCTACGAGATTCTTTAGCATCAGATAAAGCTTCTTCTGCATGAGAGGCAAATGCCCAGCCTGCAATAGCAATAATTGGTGCCGCGACTACACCACCAAGAACCATTGCACCACCTGCCATACCCATACCACCAGCGCTAAGAGCGCCACCGCCGATAGCAGCCATTGTTGCGTTATAAGCAGCAGCACCAGAAAGAGCCGCAATTGGAGTGCCTGTTGAGGCAGCAGCAAGAGCCATCACCCCCCCATACACAGCATAGGCTGCGGCTCCGCCACCAACAGCACCTTTTGCCAATTCACCAAGGTAAGCAGTTGTAGAAAAAGCTAACCCATCAATCTGATCTAATTTGTGTTTTGGAAAATCAACAGTAATATCCCCCACATTTGATTTCTCAAGTTTATCTAATAGCTCTTGAGCAATGGTTCGAAACTTCTTGAAATCACTGCCGACTTTTAACTGTAACTCACCTAAGTTAGTCAAATGCTCTTCTGTAATTTCATTCGCTTCATCAAAGCGAGATTTAGTGGATTCATAATCCGATTTTGCTTTTTCTATAATCTCATTCGCTTCGGTTTTATCTTGGTAGCCGTCATATCCTTTTTTTGCTCCAAAGCCTGCTGCGGCAACTGCTGCTGCACCCAAAATAAGTGGTAAAGGCATATCTGCTCTCCAGTGTCATTAAGTTTTATGTATTTGAAATTGTTAGATCTAGTTCATCATCATTGAAATGAATATCGCCAATTTTATTTCCGAATGCCATTAACCATCTTTTAAGTAGCAATGAATCTGTCACTGTTGCTTTAATAAGGTAACGTTTCTCATTTCTAGCTTCTATAGTTTGATCGTTGGAAAGAGGAGTCTCTGATAAATAAAAGCTCACATTTTCATCAGCTGTAAAGGAAAGAATACCTTTTACTCCTTCTCCAAAGCCGAAACGTCCATCGGCATCATACTGTTCTAAAGAAAAGCTCTTGGGACGCTCAAAACTGAATGTAGATACCGTTGCTTTCGTAATCCTGTGTAACGCAACACTTCTCTCATTATCAAAGCCATCAAAACGACATACTAGATAAATACGATTGCTCTGCTGTGCTAAGCCCAAAGGCATAACCAATGCATTATTTTGTTTTTTTTTGGCGTTTGTATATTCAATAGTCAGAAATCGATCATGAAACAATGCTTCGCTGACAGCATTGAATGTTTCTTCATCTATATTTGGGGGTAACAATGGTTGACTATCATTTACGAATCTTACTTTTTTAAGCCAAGCTCGTTCTTTTGAGTTCCCTTTTACAGGAAGCAAATTAAGCCTAGCTTCAGAAAAAAAGCTCTGCATAGCTCCCATCAGGCTTTGAGGCAAAAGATTGCTTAAGTAATCTTCAGCAAGAGCCAATAGTAATGACTCTTGGGGAGTTAAAGTGGGTAAAGCTAAACCATCGATATTCTGTTTTAAAGAATATCCATATGGCTTTGTTCGATCGTCACGCTCTATCTCGAAATGCTCACAAAGCATCTCAAGATTACGTTGAATCGTCCTGATATCTCTAGCTATCCCTGCATGTTCTAATTCTTTGTGAAGCTCGGCAGCAGTAACTTTTCGTGAGCGTGGTATACGCTTCAGTAGTTCAAAAGCTAATACTAACGACTCACGAGTGGTTGCTCGTTTAGTCATGCGTAATATCTTCAAGAGCACCGAAGCATAATTTGTCGCCAATGCTCATTCATTAAAAGGGGTAAATCCTAGACTACAGCACTGAGTTTATGCTGCGACATTATATGCCGCACTTTATACACTAAAGCCATCAGCGTGTAAATAACATGACATATCGTTACCACAACTAAATCTTATCGCAACACACGACAAAATGCGTCGCATACAAAAAGTTGGGTTCCAATAACAGTGGTTAACGACTTGAAATGAAGGAGTTACGCTGAAAGTTCCTGTTCAGTCCTAGAACACCAACCAAAATTAACCCAACTAATTGTCAAACAAACGACCAAATCCGAGGATTACGTCTTTGAAGTAAGAGAGATGCATCAAACGAGGTTATAGATACGCTGATAGAAAATCAGTAGTCTACGACTGAATAGTCATTGGAATGACTAAATTTCTTAGATAACTTTTGTTAAAGCGCTTATGGACAGATCAACTAAAAAACGTGAATGATTTCAAAGACAGGGAACAAAAAAGCTCCGAAGAACGGAGCTTTTGGAAAGGGTTACTTATAAAGCTACATTACAGTAACTCGACTGACTGCTGAGCAATAACGAATTCTTCATTAGTTGGCTTGGCATTCGTACGACATGCATAATTATCTAAGTGATTAAGTAACCTAGAAAAAACACAGACTATCTCAAGTAATTGTGAACAACATCTCAACCCTCGGTATAAATACGGCAGTAATCTATGGTGATGGCTAAATGAAACAACTTCCGTCAAGGTTCTGTCCAGAACCAAGTTAGATTATTAAGTCTAACTTGGTCGATACAGATGAGACAAAGTATGTTGAAACCATAAACTGAAACGTTTTGTTTATTTGCTGTTATTCGTTCTCACCATATTTGTGCTTTTCAAGTGCCACTTGTTCATCAATTCTTTTGATCTCTGTATCAATTAGCTCTTTCAAGTGCGCGCTGTATTGATACGCAAACTTGACAACGTTAGCGTGATCATCTTCAAGCCAAGGCTTCATGTCTTCCAGTTTACCTTTAAGCGCGTTTGCATAACCGTACTCACCGCTTGTCACACCTGTGTTAAGTAGAGCGTGGCTTATATCTTGAATATTAGCTTCATTACACTCTATTTCTTCCAAGAGACGCTTTACCAATGGCAAAATAGATGTATGCCCATCATAAGATTTAATCATTGCCAAAATCAACTTCAGTTCATTTTCATTCAATGGATTTAAGTTTTCTATTACTACATCTATTAATTGTGGTTCGAATGGTGAAAAACACTTTTTAAATAGGCTGGCAATACCATATTGATGGATACCATACTTGTACTCATGATTATTTTTTATTAGTAATAGAAGCTTTTCAGGATGCTCGGCTAAAGCCCTATTAATTGAGTGTAAACTAAAAGGAATGTCCTCATATTTATCTTCTTGTTCCCTACCATAGTACTTTTTATATTCAATACGCTGTTCAAAAAAGTAAAATACATCATCCACATTGATATTTGAAATATGCTCTAAAACTCCCTCAACCCGATAATCGACATCATTAACAAAAACTAGGTTATCTACCATTAGTTTTAAATTATCGCTAGAAAGAGCTTCAATAAATGACTGTCCTTTTCGCGCGAACCAAACGTGGTTAACCCACACTGTGCTACTTTTTTGGTTTAGATACGTAAATATTCTACTAAACAATAAATTAATTGATTCTGAAGGGAAGTCTTCATAGCGCTCATCTAAGACTCGAATAAATGAACTTAAGCTTTGTGTGTCCCCAACAGAGATAGAAGTATTTACAAACTTTTCCATTAATTCAAAACTTAATCCTTTAAAGCTCAAAAATGCAACCGAAAGTTCCCACAAATATTTACCGTCTTCTAACCATGTGCCTATTTTGTCTATAAACTCAGCCTGTTGATGCGAAGTCCAAACACCTCTAAATACAGCTACAGCAGACTTATTCAAATTAGGTGTATTTTCAAAGTGCAAGAGAAACTCTTTAGGGAAACGACTAGAAGTCACTTCGACAAATTTAAATAACTCAGGAAATGTTGCTAAATCTCTAGAATCGGTCTCCAAGTAAAGCTCTACTCTATTCATCCACTCTTCTATGTTAACTTTAGAGACGCTATTAATATGAATATTTACCCTTTCTTCACGAAGCTTTCTTTTATTATCGAAATCAGACCTTAAATTCCGCTCTTCTTCCCAACTACCAAAGATACCTTCGTAACCAACTAGATCCCGATAAATCTGATATTCATCGAGCGTATTTAGAACGCCTTCTAACGATAAAGCCATATCTCTAACGGGTTGACTAGTTGCATGATAATAATTCCAATATGCATCATGTTCTAACTTCTGAACCAACTCTAACGGCTCATTTTTTATTATCGAAGACCAGAATTTCAGTATATCTATAGAGTTTTTCTCAACAATTAACTTGGCTTCTTCTGAAATTTTTGTTCTAGACCAAATGCGACAAGCACTATTCATAAGAGCTAAAAGCTCTTTCTTATTTTCAATATTCTCAGTATGTTTATACATACTTATCAAACATGAGACTGTATCATTGCGCAGGTTTTCAATTTGCTCAGTTGCTGGGATAGCCATAGATTTAATCGAAACAGTTCGATAATTCCAACTATGCCCTTCAATATCAGTTGATAACAACTGTTTAAATATACTTTTCACTATTGAAAAGCATTCAAACTTTTCATCATCTGAAAACTGTTTGATTGAATCTAAGAGCTTCAACTGCGGTTCAAATCCAATTTTCTCCACGGCATACAAATTAAACTCAGACAGCTCTTTAAATACTTTTTCTATATCGCTTCTAGTAGACTCATCTTCTCGCCAAAATTGAAATAGAATAGGYGTCAGTTGATCTTGTTCTAAATATCTAAGCTGACCTAGCAGACTGATGATTTTTGAATAAATCTTTTGTTTTGTATGATATTTTTTGAAAAAGCTCTCACTTATTGACAACTCTCCACC
>NZ_JAKJSW010000226.1:0-6186 GCF_050337375.1 Vibrio makurazakiensis
ATTCAGTACTACCAAAACCAATGCCATTGACGAGGTTTTCCGCATAGCCACCTTTCCCATTTTCAAAACATGGCGTTATCTTCGCAACTAAAACATCATAATCATTAAACTTAGTGAAGCCTTTTGATACTTCAGAGTAACTCCTCGTATGTTTCCTTTTAACTTGAGCGTTATTGGAAACATCTTCCATTTTTATAAACGATACTTTTGTTTCGCCAGTTAAGGTCAAACCGCTATTTAACTTAGGGTTGATAGTGGAAAAATCACTTAAAGAGCCCTCTTTCCACCCTTCTGGAACCAAGTTACTCATAACCCAGCTCCTTCAAGTAACCTTGCATTACTTGCTCAGCTTCTGTTACTTGTGCGTCTAACTCATGCAGCGACACTTGGTACTTATCCCACCAGCATTCTAGTTGGCTTATTGTTAGGGGGAGAACCTTCGCATCAGCTTTCTCTATCACTTCTCGAATCTGTTCTTTGCATTCAATATTTGGCTTGAAGACATAGTAATCATGCTCTTGATCCGCCGCAGGCGCTTTCTTATCGAAGACAATCGACAGATCAAAGCCTTGAATTATCTCTTCTTGAATGTATTCGTCTTCCACTTCACGAACTGGTACGCCGCCGTGAAGAATGGCGCGTACATCAAATATTTCGGCTGGTGGTGAGGTATCTGCATAACGGCGAATATTGAGGTTAAAGTCGTTCTCGGCGATTTCTGAGAAGTTCACGACTTTTGCATAGCGTTTAATATCGCATTTGCTTTCAAACGAATGGTTTTCGAAGGTTTCGACAATCTTTGTAATATCTTGCTCGCGCAGTTTGTTCTGGTTTTTGCCCTCTTCAAACTCAAGCTCTGAGTTGATGAACAAGACTTTGCCCTTACGAGCTGCGGATTTGTTCTTGTTGATGATAAGCAAACAAGCAGGAATGCCCGTGCCGTAGAACAAGCCCGATGGAAGACCGATCACCGCTTCTAATAAATCGTCTTCCAAAATACCTTGGCGAATCGCTTTTTCACTTGAACCACGGAATAGCACACCATGAGGCATAACCACACCGACCATACCTTCATTGTTGGTGCTGGCAATCATGTGCTGAACAAAGGCCAAATCACCCGCATCTTTCGGTGGCGTACCATAAGGGAATCGACCAAAACCATCGCTGTCACACTCGTCTTTACCCCATTTCTTTAATGAGAATGGCGGGTTAGCGATTACGCGGTCAAAGCTCATTAGCTCACCGCCTTCGGTGTGCTGTGGGTCGCGCAAGGTATCGCCTTTACGAATATCGGCACTTTGTACACCATGTAAGAACATGTTCATCTTACAAATTGCCCACGTGTTCAAGTTCATCTCTTGCCCAAATAGCGATAGGTTTGATGCGTTCTCGCCATTCTTAGCAAGGTGGTTACGAGTCTGAACTAGCATACCGCCAGAACCTGTGGTTGGATCGTAAATACGCATCCCCGCGTGAGGCTTTAACAGTGCCACCAGCAGTTGTACCACTTCGCTAGGGGTATAGAACTCACCGCCCTTTTTACCTGCACTATCGGCAAACATCTTGATTATGTATTCGTAAGCTGTTCCCAGCATATCTGGACGCTCAAAATCTTCATTACGTAAACGGTGTTGGCTAAAATGGGAAAGCAGATCACGCAACTTAGCATCGGTAAGCTTATTCTTAATATTGAAGTCGATAGTGACCAACACGCCTTCAAGCGCTGAGTTATGCTCTTCAATCGCTTCAGTGGCTTTGTTTAGGCTTTCACCAATGTTGTGCTTTAAGTCTTTCAGCGCAGACCAACGAGAACTTTCAGGTATATAAAAAGTATCGTCGTACTCATCTTCATCATTTGCCAGATCGATAGCTTGTTCTTGGGTTTTACCTTTACCTAGGTAGTAGGCAATAACTTTCTCTTGCTCTTCTTCAAACGCATCCGACATGCGCTTTAGGAACATCATGCCAAAGATGTAGTCTTTAAATTCAGAGGCATCCATGTTGCCACGAAGAATGTCAGCCGTTTCCCATAGGAAAGATTCAAGCTGCTGAAGGGAGAGTTTGTTGGTCATTAATGTTACCTACAGAATATGAGGTGGTCTCGTACAAAGGTGTACGTTGTCGTATTGGTACGAACAGATATTGACGCGAATTTTACGGGGAAGTGGCTGGTGGGGCAATGAAAGAGTGCAAACACAGCAAATCATCGATGCAATCCATGATTTGCATAACATTTCATATGAATATCTATTTTTTATGCAATTAAATACTAGTGATGTATGTAAAATATCTATTACGTAAACAAATCATGAGCAGAGCACTATCAACAACGATACCCCGAAGCCCAAATGGGCTACGCCCTCTTTAAAACACTATTTACAGCAGGCTGATTGGACATTAAGTCGCTTGCTAGGATTTATTTTAAAAACGTTAATTTACATTTTCCTCGTCAGTATGAGTATTGCAGTCATCAGTTTTGAATTACTCAATATTTTTGAATATCAAGATGGGTTATCTGATGTATCAACCATCGAGATTATCTTTTTTATCTCATTTCTTGTGTTGCTAAAACGCTATTGGGTATATACAAAACAAACTTCACTTCGCTGGTGGCATATCATTAGCACCCCGTTTTTATGGCACGGTAAGTTCATTACGGCTGCGCTACTTTGTGCTAGTACAATTGTTTTTATTGACCTATTCAAAGGTACCGAGCAATTTAAAAACCTGTTATTGCTAGAGCAAAGTTACGACCAAATCTTTTCTTTCGGCATTATATTACTGTGCTTGTATATTGCAGTTCCAAGCAAGGATCTGATTCTAAACCCAGGCTCAGACACCCCATTAGAAAACCCAAATAACGACAACGATACTAAACAAGCACAAACGGATGCTGAGGTAACAAATGCTCAATAAAAAACACGCCATGCTTGCTATTGCACTAGCGAGCTTACCAATGGTTTCCAATGCTGAGAAACTCTCTCTGGTCGATAGCTGTGTTGAACTTATCAATATTTATGATTCCAAAAGTTCGAAACGATTGTTAGCGGCACAAACCACATCGCTATCAGAAAGTTTACGCGCTGGATACTGCTTGGGAGTAATTGACCAATATGAAAAGTCCGAATATGGCTGCCGTTCAGATTGGTATGAGCGAGCACAGTTTATTGCACGCGAGTCATTAAAAGATAAGCCGTTGCCAGAGCGAAAACTATTGGAGCTATCATGTGAAATCTAACGATAGCTACATCTCAACGCCTGATGCAATTAAGAAGCTATTCAACATAAAGCTAGCCGAACATAAATCATTCAAAGATTTGGTGTACCCACTAGTAAGAAGCAAAGGTTTCTTTGAGGTTAAAAAAGAGCCTATGGCGTTGGGCTCAACAAAGAACAACTTGCTCATTGCAAGTATTAGCCTAACCAAACTCCATAATGCCGTTTTGTTACAAGGGTTCTTTGCTGATAGTAAACGAGTCAAAGAGATCTTTTCTCATTCTAAAAAACGCATAGAAGCGGCGGACTTTTTAGAAACAGTCGTCATGGGTAGACAATCTATTCTCGCGGTTGGCATTCAAACGACTGCGCTGTCAGAACTGATCGTAAAATTAAAATCAGAACACATCGACCTGAGTAAAGAAAAATTACCAAACCCTTTTCAAGAGTTACCGCAACTTTCTCTCAATGGTGTAACCAGTGTAATGCAGGCTCTATTGGCTCAAAGCGCTCTGCTGACACAAGGTGAATCAATGGTCATGCACTTTTTCAATCAGGATATAGAAAAAGCCTACCTTGCAGCATGCTCTCTAGGAAATACAACTCCTGCGCTAGCTCAATACCAAACCCTTATCAAGCAGAAATACCTCGAAGCCGTCGAGTTCGATGACCTATTAAATAATTTATTAAATTAGTTGTTGCGAGTGCAGTGCACTCAATCATTCTTGCTATCAGTTCATCAGGGAGAGCAAGAATGACTTCAACTAAACAGCTTATTGATACATTCCAATCTCAACTTCCTTCATGCTATGCAGAGCGAGCTTTCAGTATTGAAGCCCAACTCAGAGCTGGAGCTTTATACCCAAACTTAGGGGGTAAGAAGATCCGCTCTTGTCCGACCTATATTAGGTTTAAGTTGGGTAGAGGGTTCCGGTTTGTTTGGCGTGTTGCTCCTGATGGGCTTTACCCTAAAGCAATCACAACTAGGCAAGGATTTGAGCGAATCGTTAAACAAATCCGCAAGGCTAGTTATTAAACAAGGAAATTGATTATGGCTAAGAAAATCACACCAGCAGACAATGCAGCAAACATCCCGAATTCTAACAAGGGAACAAGCGGCACTAACCGCCAGCATGACCAGAATCAAGGTAACCGTGGCAAACAAATAAACCCGAACCAACAAGGGAAGAAATAGTATGCCGGACTCAAGTGACATGTCTCAAGATGAGCTAGACGTTTGGTCAGACATTAACAACCCAAACAACGATGCTGATATGGATGATTGGTCTGATACACATAACCCAAATAATGATGATTATTTAGGTGATAACTAAGTAATAAGCGGCTCTCTAAGGAGCCGCTTTTTGTTCTTTGGTCCAAACTATTTAAAGCCAATTCTGTCTGGCTATTCATTGTAATCGCAATAAAAACACGACCAAAAACATAACTTTTAAACTCAGTAGAATTATCTATTTATGTCAGCTAGCATTGAACTTTAGTACCAAGGGTAGTACCAAGAAGAAATGAACAACCAARCAAGTACAATAAATTCAATTAATTAAACACCAAATTCAGATGACGCCAGCCCACCAAACGTTTGGAAAGGGCCAACTCGAAAGAGTTGGCCCTTTTTGTTTACTTAAACACAAGAAACACGCTTAAACAAAAAGCCACACATCCCTATAGAGGAATGTGTGGCGACAAAGGCAGTTCAGCTACGAAATTAGACCAACTACGTACTACTTAGTATCCCCTAGAAGATAGTCTTCATCGCTACTCACAAGAGCGCCATGCTTTAGGAAGTTTTTACCTAAGATCATGCTGTACTCAAAGCGTGAACGGTCTTGAAGGTTCACTCTCACCTTCTTCTCTAGTTCTCCTAGTTTCACGTTCATCTCAACTACAGGGCGAATATTCACTTTCTCCCCCTTCTTCGCTTTAATACGCATCACGTCAATTACAGGTTTTGTGAAATTTTGCTTATCACCTTGTTTATTTTGATAAGTAAAACTCACCATATCTTGCCCGTCTTTTTTGAATCGCTTGATATTAACCGCATTCATTGAACTCACATCTGCGCCAGTATCAAGCTTCGCAGGGAATGTCATACCATTCACTTCAACTATTTCGATATGACCGACTTTAAAAAGAGGCTCTGCCTTAAGGAGGTTATCGGAACGAGTATTCACATATACCCCTTCTCTCGCCATCTTTTTACCCAAAATGAAATAGGCTTCTTTCTCATCGACATCAAGTACATCGATTGCAAAGTCTTGTTGGCGAACCTTTCCAGATGCCGAAAATTCACCACTAACAACAGGGCGAACATCATCCCCAACTCGAAGTTTCTTAATTACTTTTTTTACCACCTTCTGCTTCTCACCATTTAGATCCGTTAAGAAGARTTCAACAGAAGTGTCTTTGCCTTTTCCTGTCATTTCAAAGCTATCAACTTTTAACAAAGGCGTATTTACGGTGAAAGAAGCAACAGCCTTTAACGGGAAGTCATCTAGAGTAATGTCTTCCTCTGGAGAAATGACTAAAGCTTCATTCGACTCAGCAACATCACTAAAGCTCTCAGAGCCTTTTGAAAGTATATTCTCAGCACTTGTATCAATCATAAAGAGTTCGCTAGCGGTGTCGGTCCCTAATCTCAGCTGGGAGTTACTACTAGAGCGATCACGCAAATAGACTAAAACATCACGCGTAGTGTTTTCATCAAGTTGGACAGGTACATAAACTAGTGGTCTATTCTTACCACTTACTTTCAACATACGAACCAGAGGTAGAGTAATTTCTTGCTGCTTGCCCTCGTTGCTGACCATATCAAATGTCACTTCGTCACGCTTCTTAYCTACATCGATATTCTCCGCATGCAAAATGCTGTAGCGATTTTTTAAAGAAAAAGTCGCGTTCATCGGTAGCCCTGAGATTGAAAGCACTTCTTTCCGACCCACAACAGTCGCGCTC
>NZ_JAKJSW010000227.1:0-6180 GCF_050337375.1 Vibrio makurazakiensis
CCATATCAAGTGCGATCAGTTTGTACATAAGGGTCCTTACTAAAAATGCTAACGATATTGATAGCGAGAGAATAAGGGAAGATAACCAATCATGCTAGAGGTTTGTCAGCCATATTGAAGTGTTCATTTGTTTGACCAAAGCTACTAAGTGTTTTATGGTCTGCGCCTGAATAATTTCACAAAATGACAGAGCTGAGGGAAAGTTGTACAAGATTAATGAAATGTTTGAAACCATCCAGGGTGAAGGTGTCTTTACTGGTGTTCCTGCTGTATTTGTCCGTTTGCAAGTATGTCCGGTTGGCTGTTCATGGTGCGATACAAAGCAAACATGGGAAGCGCTAGCAGAAGACGAAACGTCACTAGGCGATATCATGGTAAAAACGGAAGATTCTCCAACATGGTCAGCGATCGACGCTTCGGGCATAGTTGATGAATATATAAAGCAAGGTTACACAGCGAAACACATTGTGATCACTGGCGGAGAACCATGTATTTATGATCTTGTCCCACTCACTGAAGCCTTTGAGAAAATAGGCTGCCGTTGCCAAATTGAAACCAGCGGTACGTCAGAAGTTAAAGCGACTAAAGATACATGGGTGACAGTGTCACCAAAAGTCGCAATGAAAGCCAAGTTGGATATCGTAGACAGCGCTTTATGGAGAGCCAATGAGATTAAGCACCCCGTGGGCACGAGTAAAGACATTGAACAGCTAGATGCTTTAATCGCGAGAGTCGATCTTTCTGAGGAAACCGTGATAGCTCTTCAACCAATCAGCCAGAAAGAACGTGCAACTCAACTATGTATTGATACTTGTGTTAAGCGAAACTGGCGTTTGTCGATTCAAACTCACAAATACTTAAGTATCGCGTAACGAAGATTAAGCTAACCTGTTTAGTAATCTAACCTTACTGACGCTGTTTACAGCAAAGGAATAAAACATGAATAAAGCAGTTGTTGTTTTTAGTGGTGGTCAAGACTCAACGACCTGTCTAGTACAAGCCCTTCGAGAGTATGACGAAGTACATGCAATTACGTTCGATTATGGTCAGCGCCATAAATTAGAAATAGAAGTTGCTCAGTCATTGTCTAAAGAGCTTGGTGTTACGGCTCATAAAGTGATGGACGTAACACTACTTAATGAGTTAGCCATCAGTTCGTTAACTCGTGACGATATTCCGGTGTCTCACGAATTACAAGAAAACGGACTGCCTAACTCCTTTGTTCCTGGTCGCAATATCCTTTTTCTAACACTTGCAGGTATTTATGCATATCAAATCGGTGCACAAACAGTAATTACTGGTGTTTGTGAGACTGATTTTTCTGGTTACCCTGATTGCCGAAATGACTTTGTAAAAGCAATGAACTCTGCTTTGGTTCAAGGCATGGATAAAGAACTAGAAATTAAAACGCCATTAATGTGGCTTAATAAAGCGGAAACGTGGGCATTAGCGGACCAATATTCAGCTTTAGAGCTTGTTCGACATAAAACACTGACTTGTTATAACGGACTTATCGGTGATGGCTGTGGCGATTGCCCTGCGTGTGATCTTCGTAAAGCTGGCTTATCTGAGTACTTAGATAACAAAGAGTCAGTTACTCAGGCTCTTCTCAATAAGTAGGGTTGGGTAAATCGATAGCTTCATTGTAAGCATCGATTATACAATTACGCCCATTTTTCTTCGCTTGGTACAGAGCTTGATCTAGGATTGAGTAAAGCTCATCAAAGTCGCTGAGTGAACGAGAAGTCGATATATAAGAAAAGCTCGCCGTGGTTGTTAAACTACGGTGAGTTTCAGATTTAAAAATTGTTTTAGAAACCGTTTGGTGCAGGCTAGTGACTCGATGCCTGATATCTTGATCTTCGATATTCGTCAGAAAAATCAAAAACTCTTCACCACCCAGTCTTCCTATACACTCGTCAGCTTGTAGCGAGTCTCTGATGTTTTGAGATATTTGAACTAGTGCTTTATCACCAGTAGGGTGCCCATATTCATCATTTATTTGTTTGAAGTTATCTAAATCTAACAGCACCAATACATGGCTTGTTGTTTTGTCTTCAAGGGCTGGGATTGCTTTAATTTTATTAATGATAGTCGCCCGATTTAGGCACTGCGTCATTAAATCGTAAGATGCTCTTTTCTTTATTTTTCTATTGCTATAAAACGATAAGCTAGCACCAAGAAGCAAAACGAAAACGATGATGTTATACATTGTTCGTTGTTCTTCCATTCGTTCGTTTTGCAATTTTTCCAGTCGTAATTCGTTCATCAAGGCCGAACTTTCTAATTCTTGCTCGTATCGACTTCTTGTTAGCTCGATAGCTTCAATTGCGAGTCGATTGTCGATGTCACGACTACTAAGCTCGGCTTCAGCGTATTGCATGTAGTAATTATGAGCGCTTTGGTAATCGCCATTTAGCTTCGATAGATCAGTAAGTTGTAACAATACTCGACTTAAATATTTATTGCGTTGTACTTTTTCGGATAAGTCTTTAGCCAAATAGGCGTAGTGGAATGCGTTATTCAGTAATTGCTGAGCCTCAAAAGCGTCACTTAATGCAAGGTAGCTTTCAGTTCGGATACCATCACTTTCAAACTCAGCTGCACTTGATAAAGCTTCGACTAAGTATTTTTGAGCCAGATCGTATTCTTGCAGTTGAGTGTAAGCTTTACCTAGACCTAATTTGGTGAGAGCTAAACCATATTTATGCTGTGTTTCTTCTAGAGAAGTCAGGACATTTTTAAAGTGCTCTACGGATTTTTCTACTTGCCCCTGAACCATGTAGAAGTTTGCTAAGCTGTGCTCTACTTGAGCTTGTTTGAGTAATGGGGCAGAGGAGCGAAGTTTAAGCGCTTTGATTAAGTATTCTTCTGATTTTTCGAACTGTTTGAGTTCTTTTAAAAGGTTACCAATGTCGTTATATGCACCAGAAACATCTACGTTCTTGGGTGTATTCTCCAATAATCGTTGGTATGTCTTCAAAGCTAGGCTGTAGTCACCACGAAAATGCTGATTGTTTGCGATAACTCTATATCCAACATACTTAGGCATAGCGGGATTTGCTGAAGAGTCCAATAGATCAGCAAGGGACGAGCAGTAGAAGTTCGCTGAATGGTATTGAGATTGCTCGTTTAAAGAACGACATAACTGATAAGTGAAGAGAATTTGTGCATCTTGATCATACTTAAGTTGAATGTTGTTCAAGAGCTTCAAAAAACCTTGCTGAGCGCCCACGTAATCCCCATTATCTTCTTCCGAAAGAGAATGAATAAATAACGCTTCAATCTTCGAATATTCAGGATCTGGAGAGTCGCCACCGAAATAGGGCTGTCCGTTCATTGACATAAAATGATACAGCAAAGAACTAATATAGAGCTTGTGACCCGAAGAAGGCAAACCTGCATATCGCTCTTGCAGCATATCGAGGGCATGTGTTGGTTCTGAGGATCGCTTACTTAGGTATACTTGATACCACTTACTATTAATGCTGTCACTAGACTGCAACGCCGAGGTGTTTGCTAAATTGGCATTTGAGTAGAAACTGATGCTGATAAGAAAAAGCGTACAAATTAATTTCGAAAAAGTCGGCATATGAAAAGCAATATTAGATAAGGAATRACATTCTATAGCCGTTAAATATGGTTCGCAATTATCCTAAGGAGATGGAAATTGATTTTGCGATAGGCTTATCAGGAGGTAAAACGGGAAGCGGCCGTAAATAATTACGACCGCTTAAATACTAGATATAAAGTTTTGCTAAATCAGACGGCTCAAGCTCTTTACCTTCTAATGATGAATTCCAGTTGGTACCAACAAGAACGCCATCTTCAGCAAGAGTTAATAACCAATCTTCAACGAAAATATCTAGAGGGATTTCTAGAACTTCAAAGTCAGCCCATTCCTCTACATTATGAGTTTGTGCATCTTCTTTAGAAGACCAGAAAGGCATTACTTCGCTGTTTTCGAATTCAGTAGAGTCACATGCTAGCCAACCTTCGTCGTTACGAAGTCCCCATACAATTTTGCTTGCAGTTGTTTCAGCTACAAATAGGTCRAGGTTTGATTGGATATCAGCAGTTAGTTTACTCATTATTTAGCTCTCTATGTTTTGAACGATGCTAGGGTAACACTATAGATTTCCAAGGTATATAATAAAAACTACTCATAGGTTGGTTGCATATGATAAGTAAGAAAAAGGCCAACTATATAGTCAGCCTTTCTAAGATTACTTCTTAATCTTGGTGAAAATATCCCACTCTTCTTTTACATTCCCTTTAAAGCCAACCACACTCGCGAGTACTTTTCGATTCTTAGCATGAGTTAGCTCATCCGTTCCAAGATCTGTCAAATTGTCAGCACCGTAGCCAACGATTCTGATCCTAGTATGACTAACTCCGTTGTCTATAAGTGCTTGGCGCACTGCGTTCGCCCGTTTTTTTGATAGCTCTAAATTGTAAGAGGCCTTACCAACTTTACTTGCATAACCCAGCAGTTCAATTGAGGTTGATGAGTACTGCTCTAGGAAATCTGACATTTCACGTATTTGAGCTAAAAATACCGGATTTACTACAGCGGAGTCATTTGAAAATAGAATATGTATATCTTTATTTTCAGACGTTTTAATGTAAGTGCTGCACCCATCATTATCTAACTCAGCTTTAGCTGGCGTGCCGGGGCAAAGGTCGCGAGCATTGATAACCCCGTCATTATCGTCATCAATTAAGTCTGCGTTTTGAATGGAGTTTGGAACCTCTCGGTATTCAAACTCGTCACTTTGTATATCACTAGCGTGAACGGCTAGCGGGCTAGAAAGGGCAAACAGAGATAAGGCTAATTGTGTAATCTTCATTAGTAGTCCACCTTTTCATTCCACTGTTCTGGCACATCGACGCGCAGAGCCATTAATAAATTACCTGTTGCGTTCATTACTCTATATTTAGCGTACTGTTCATCGTATTTAGCATCTAAGTAACCTTTACGCGCTTCAAACAATTCATTCTCAGTGTTTAACAGGTCTAATAAAGTACGCTTACCAATACGGTATTGCTTTTCATACGCTATGACAGTATCTGATGCAGAGTCTACGTGATCAGAAAGGAAGTCCTTTTGTTGAACCGTTAGGTCTAGAGCACTCCATGACAAGCGGAGTCCTTCTTCTACAACACGATAAGTGCGTTCGCGCAGGTCTTTTGCTTTGTTTAATTGAAATGCAGCGCTTTCTGAACGGTCTGAATCAGAACCACCATTGTATAAGTTGTAACGAAGTCTCAGCATTGCTGAAAACTCATCACTACTTCCTTCCACACCGCCTGCGTCATCTCTCCATGTTTGCGCAGCTTCGAAAGATAACGTTGGGTAATTGGTACTTTTGCTTTGTTTGTATTGGAATTTAGCTGAATCGACATCAACTTGTGCAACCCTAATAACAGGATGCTGTACAAGAGCGTCTTTTAAAGCGCCATCAACAGTCAGTGGGATTGCGTTGGAATCCGCTCTTGGGAAGACGAGTCCTTGTGGCGATTGGCCGACAATACGCATAAATTGTGTGTGCGTATCAAACAGGTTGTTTTGAGCTGCAAGCAAATTACCGTGTGCTTTCGCTATTCGCGCTTCCACCTGCGACATGTCAGCTGTAGAACCTATACCTGAATCAACACGCTTCTTGATATCACGATAGATATCTTTATGGGTCGCCAAATTGCTCTCGGATAAAGAAAGAACTTCGTACGCTTTTACCGCATCAAGGTAAATTTTTGTTACTTCTAAAGCAATGTCTTGAGCGTCTGAGAGAAGTTGGTATCGAACCGATTCTGCATCTGCCGCGGTTCTATCCATATCATTTAACGTGCCAGAACCATCCCAAATCAACTGGGTTAATGTGAGGGTTGCTTCTTTACGTGTTAACTCTGTTTCGTCTGTTGAAGATGCTAAGTCGGTCGTTTCATAGCCGATACCTGCATCTAAATCAATACTTGGTCTATAAGCACCGCCAGATGCGTCATTCAGATAGCGCTTACTGACATATTCATTGTAAGCACTTTTAATTTCAGGGTTACTTTGAAGGGTTATAGAAACCGCTTGTTCAAGTGTTTGACCTACCGACGGGAAACTTAGGGCGATCAATGTACTTAATGTACTTTTCTGAATCCAATTCAACTTGCTTCTCCAAAAGCCTGAGT
>NZ_JAKJSW010000228.1:0-6157 GCF_050337375.1 Vibrio makurazakiensis
TAATAGGTGGATCCTTCACTACGTGGACCTTTACTCAACACGATGACTTTCGCATGTTCAGCTACTCGCAGGGCTAACGACAAGCCAGCTGCGCCACTTCCTACCACTAATACATCACACTGATGTTCACGGTTTGCGTTCATAAAACTTTTAAAATCCCGGTCTAAAGTAGAGTTGTATACTCTCGTTCTGATCCTGTAAGTATGTAATGCGCATGGGATGAGTTGCTATAATTGAACTCATTAAAACTCTAATTAATGCGCGATAAACATTTCATACACAGCAACCAATATATAATTGKGGGTCTTTGCCATTGCTTTTTATATGTGAGCCCCCCAACTTTAAGGAAGACTGATTTATTTATTACATCACATTGTGAAACAATAATGGCAAATAAATTGAGAAAGTTTTGAACTTTCCTAATTCCTCTGAGTCACAATAGTGCTCATGTAGGCGGTGGTGTCAATACTACATTACGCATAATTAGTGCCCATATCTGAGAAGGTAAGGGTTATAACAATAGGAGTACACGCTCGAATGAACGAGCAGCTAACCGATCAAGTATTGATTGAGCGAGTTCAGAGTGGAGATAAGCAAGCATTCAATTTGTTGGTGATTAAGTACCAAAACAAAGTTTGTAATCTTATTTCTCGATATGTGAATAATTCTGGTGATGTGCCTGATGTAGCGCAAGAGGCCTTTATAAAGGCTTATCGTGCAATTCCGAACTTTCGTGGTGAAAGTGCGTTTTATACATGGTTGTACCGTATCGCTGTGAATACCGCTAAAAATTATCTTGTTGCGCAAGGGCGTAGGCCGCCAGCAAGTGATGTTGATGCTGAAGACGCTGAATATTATGAAACAGGTAATGCTTTAAAAGAAATATCGAACCCTGAAAACTTAACGCTGTCAAAAGAATTGAAGCAGGTAGTTTTTGCGGCGATAGAAGCGTTACCTGAAGACTTAAAGACTGCAATGACTTTGCGAGAGCTGGATGGCTTAAGTTATGAAGAAATTGCAGATGTGATGGATTGCCCTGTCGGAACGGTACGTTCGCGTATTTTCCGTGCTCGTGAGGCGGTGGAAAAGAAAATTAAACCTCTTTTACAACGCTAATACTTGTAATAAATATGGTGAAAATAATGGCTGATAAACAAAAGCTTTCGGCACTCATGGATGGTGAAATGATCGATAAAGCTCTCATTACAGAGTTAGAAAGCGATCAAGAAAGCATGGATACCTGGCAGAACTACCATTTGATTGGTGATGCGATGCGAGGCGAAGCGCCAGAATCGACAGATTGGAATATTGCAGGCAGTGTTGCTGCAGCACTGGAGAACGAGCCTGCACACAGTGCTGTGTCTAACCTCCACCATCTGAAAACAGAACAAGCTGAAGTTAATTCTTCTCCTAAGCTTGAAGAGCAACCTAAACCGCGTGAAGCCAAACGACAGCTTCCTGCGTGGTTATCTCAGTTTGGGCAAGTTGCAATGGCTGCGTGTGTATCGCTTGCTGTTATTCTAGGTGTTCAGCAATACGGCGGAGGTCCGGCTGACTCTCAAGTTGACCAATTGCCAGTTTTGCAAACCATCCCTTTTTCTGGCTCTGCTGAACCTGTAAGCTTGACGCGTGAATCGGTTAAGAAGCCGATGTCAGAAAGCAATATCCAAGAACAACGTAAGCGTGTTCATGCATTGCTGCAAGATTATGAATTACAGCTAAGATTAAACAGTGATAATTCACAGTTTGATGAAGAGCGTCTTGAATCGGTAGTTGAATGAAAAAAATCCTGACCAGTGCTCTGGTGCTGTTCAGCTTGATTACTCCTAAAGCCTTTGCTGAAGAACCAACTGCAAAGGCTTTGTTGGATCAAATGAACGAAGCCAGTCAGCATTTGAACTATGAGCTGTCTTACATTCTCATTAAAAAAAATAGCATTGAGCCTTTGTTGTATCGTCACGCTTTAAGCGAAGACCAACAACTGGCGCACCTTGTGTATTTAAGTGGTCCTGTTCGTGAAGTGATCCGCCGTGACAACGAAGTGAGCTACATCGAACCAGGTATCGAACCATTTACGATTGAATCTGGCACCATGGTTGCGCCTGTTATCCCAATGCTTAATACCGATGTAGACTCCCTAGACCAATTCTACGATTACGTAAAAGTAGGACGCGCTCGCGAGGCTGGCACAGCGACACAAGTATTGCGTATCGTGCCAAAAGATGGCCTTCGTTATTCCTATGTATTGTGGATTGACGAAAAAAGTAAGCTGCCACTACGTGCCGATTTGTTGGATCGTGATGGAGAGGTACTAGAGCAATACAGAACAATTTCTTATGCCGTAAACTCTCGCCTTGCTGAAGTGATGGGTGGATTGCGCTCTGCTCAACTGCCTAAAGTATTATCTTTACCTGAGGGTGCGAAGGTAAGTGAGAGTGACTGGAATGTTTCCTGGACTCCCGATGGCTTTGAAGCCAAAGAGCTGAGCCGTTATCAAATGGCTGTGACTGACCGTATGGTTGAAAGTCAGCTGTTTAGTGATGGTTTGTTCAGTTTCTCTGTTTATGTTTCAGATAAAGATGAGCACTCACTTAAAGGGCAGTTAGTTCGCCAAGGGCGTCGCACTTTGCATAGCCTCATTTCTGGTGACAACGAAATATCCGTTGTCGGTGATATCCCTCCAGCAACAGCGCAGCGAATTGCACAGTCAGTGAAGTTTTCGACTGAGGTTACGTCACAATGATGACGGCGTTAGCTACGGTTAGTTCTGTAGAAACAAAAGGCTCGCAATTCTGGGTTAACTTGAGTTGTGAGCAACAAACTTCTTGCAGCAGTTGCTCTTCTCAAAAAAGTTGTGGTACGGGTATTGTTACTAAAGCCGTTGGTAATAAAGCGCTGCACTGGCACTTAAAAACGCAGAAAACCGTCAAGCAAGGACAAGTCGTTGAAATAGGCTTTCCTGAAAAAAGCCTACTGCAGTCGGCTGCAATTGTTTACCTTATTCCATTGTTTATGATGATGTTAGGGGCGGCGATAGGCCAACTGGTTTTAGCTCCTTGGTTAGTCCTCGGTGAAGGTGTCGCGATTTTATCTGCTGCGGTATTTACGGTTTTAGGTATTTTGCTTGCTAAGCGTTTAGCTCAGCCAATGGAGCAGCAATCTCAGCAGCAAGTCGTTCTTGTTCGGGTGCTCGGAGAGCCACTCACCTAATTTATGATGCGTATCGCAGCGAAATTGGGTAGAATCTGCCAACTTGATTGAAATGCCGTCACTAATCGCTTTTGTAGATTGGTACCAGAGCGGCTTTCTTATTATCCCTATTCAAAGAGTTTAGTCACACCAAGCCTATGAAGCACATTCGTAATTTCTCGATTATCGCCCACATCGACCACGGTAAGTCGACCCTTTCTGACCGCTTAATCCAAGTATGTGGTGGTTTAAGTGAACGTGAAATGGACGCACAAGTTCTCGACTCTATGGATATAGAACGTGAGCGCGGCATCACAATCAAAGCGCAAAGTGTGACTTTGGACTACACAGCTAAAGATGGCGAAACCTACCAGCTAAACTTCATCGATACTCCGGGACACGTAGACTTCTCATACGAAGTTTCTCGTTCTCTAGCTGCATGTGAAGGTGCACTACTTGTAGTCGATGCTGGCCAAGGCGTTGAAGCCCAAACTCTAGCAAACTGTTACACAGCGATCGAAATGGATCTGGAAGTTGTGCCAATCTTAAACAAGATTGACTTACCAGCTGCAGAACCAGAGCGCGTGTCTGAAGAAATCGAAGAGATCGTTGGTATCGACGCGATGGAAGCGACTCGTTGTTCAGCAAAAACAGGTGTTGGTGTTGAAGATGTATTAGAAAACATCGTAACGGCGATCCCACCTCCTGAAGGTGATCCTGAAGCGCCACTGCAAGCATTGATCATTGACTCATGGTTCGATAACTACCTTGGCGTTGTTTCTCTTGTACGTATCAAAAACGGCAAGCTGAAGAAAAATGACAAAATTAAAGTTATGTCGACAGGCCAAGTTTGGGGTGTTGACCGTTTAGGTATTTTCACGCCTAAGCAAATTGATACTACTGAGCTAAATACTGGTGAAGTAGGTTGGGTTGTTTGTGGTATTAAAGACATTCTAGGTGCACCAGTAGGTGATACGCTGACACTTGCAAAAGGTGGCAGCGAAGAACGTCTACCTGGTTTCCAGAAAGTGAAGCCGCAGGTATACGCAGGTCTATTCCCTGTATCGTCTGATGATTACGAAAACTTCCGTGATGCTCTAGGCAAACTAAGCCTAAACGATGCGTCACTGTTCTACGAACCAGAAAGTTCAGCAGCACTAGGTTTTGGTTTCCGTTGTGGCTTCTTAGGAATGCTTCACATGGAGATCATCCAAGAGCGTCTTGAGCGTGAATACGATCTAGACCTGATTACAACAGCACCGACAGTAGTGTATGAAGTTGTAAAAACGGATGGTGAAATTCTGTATGTTGATAGCCCTGCAAAATTGCCAGCGGTTAATGACTTAGAAGAGATTCGTGAGCCGATTGCTCGCTGTAACATCTTAGTACCATCAGATTACCTGGGTAACGTAATCACACTTTGTGTTGAGAAACGTGGTGTACAAGTTGATATGGTTTATCACGGCAACCAAGTAGCTGTGACCTATGACCTACCGATGGCTGAAGTTGTTCTAGATTTCTTTGACCGTTTAAAATCTACTTCTCGTGGTTATGCGTCATTAGATTACAACTTCCAATGCTATGAAGCGTCGAATATGGTTCGCGTTGACGTTCTGCTTAATGGCGAAACGGTTGATGCTCTTGCGATTATCACGCACAAAGATATTTCGCAGTCTCGTGGTCGTCTATTGGTTGAGAAAATGAAAGAGTTCATTCCTCGTCAAATGTTTGACATCGCGATTCAAGCTGCGATTGGTAACCACATCATCGCTCGTTCGACAGTGAAACAGTTACGTAAGAACGTAATCGCAAAATGTTACGGCGGCGATATCAGTCGTAAGAAGAAGCTTCTTAAGAAACAGAAAGAAGGTAAGAAGCGTATGAAGCAGATCGGTAACGTAGAACTGCCTCAAGAAGCGTTCCTTGCAATTCTTCACGTTGGTAAAGATTAAGTCTATTCGCAATAGATGAATAATAGAGAGTGAAAGAGTAGATACTGCTCTTTCACTTTCGTTATTTTTAAAGAAATGAAAATTTAAGGGATATAAATGGCTAATACATTTTCGCTTATTTTAGTGATCGTAACTTTGGTTACTGGCATCGTTTGGACATTAGAAAAGTTGGTGTGGGCAAAAAAACGCCAGCAAAAACTTGCTGATGTTGAAGCGCAAACTCATGGTTTAGATGTCGCGACCAGTGCGAAAGTTACTGCTCAGCCTTGGTGGGTTGAAAATAGTGTGTCCATTTTCCCAGTAATTGCGTTTGTTTTAGTTCTACGCTCATTCATTTATGAACCGTTTCAAATTCCATCTGGCTCTATGATGCCGACATTGCTGGTGGGTGACTTCATCTTAGTTGAGAAGTATGCCTACGGTCTTAAAGACCCAGTGTGGCGTACTCAGTTGGTTGAAACAGGTAAACCTGAACGTGGCGATTCTGTTGTATTTAAGTATCCACCAAAGCCAAACATTGACTACATCAAGCGTGTAGTTGGTTTGCCGGGTGATACCATTCGTTACAGCAGCCGTAAAGAAGTGTGTATTCAGTCTCCAGGCGAAAGCAGTTGTAAGCCAGTTAAGCTGAGTAACGTAGAAGAAAGTCAATTTGTTCAAGATGGCGTGCCTTTGATTCGACTGAACGAACAACTAGGCGAAGCAGAACATCAAATTTTAGTTAACCCACTACGTCGTGATCGTACTGATGCGTATCAACCTCGTAGCGGCGTTAATGAGTGGGTCGTTCCTGAAGGCCAGTACTTTGTGATGGGTGATAACCGTGATAATAGTGCTGACAGCCGTTACTGGGGATTTGTCCCTGAAGCAAACCTAGTAGGTAAAGCCGTTGCTATTTGGATCAGTTTCGAATTCGAACGCGATGCAAGCAGTGCGCTACCTTCTTGGATTCCAACTGGTGYGCGTTTCAACCGCATCGGTGGAATTAATTAATCGTACACATAACACATCGAGAG